>NZ_JAIEPN010000118.1 GCF_019748365.1 Novosphingobium sp. | reverse complement strand
GTGGTGGGGCATGCCCCACCACCAGCAGCACCTAAATCTCCACCGAAAATTACACCACGAGCGCGGACGCTAACTTCTGTCGGCATTCGCTCTCAAATCGGACTTCGTGACATTTCGGTCTCATGGCCGAATGGGTTCATTCGAAGATACGACGCCAGTCAGGCCTGCGTTGAACGGACTTCCGATAGCGGGCCGGATAAGCGGGGACTTGACCGGAAGCTCATTTCTAGAAAATTACCTGATCTCATTCAAGTCACTTAAATGCGTCGCAGCTCGTAGATCGGCAATCGACGAATGCAGGGCACCACCTTGAACCAATCGCCTATTTATGAGATCAAAAAATTGCATTTGCGTCGAATTAAATGTGGAGGAACTGGGACAACAAGGCTATCATAAATGCCAAGGAGATTGAGTCTGCCGTGACGCTCGTCATCACAACCTGCACCAATCGCAAGCGGCAGAGCGTGACAGGCGAACTCCGCATTTGCACTCTGCCGTCGGCGCATTTGGCTGATCTGGCAGCCGAATGGGGTGATCGCCTGTCCTCGGCGGAAGTGCGGTTTCCTGCTCATGAAATTTATGGGGGGCGAGGCTTTCAAGAAGCTCGTTCGGTAGCGCGCGAACTCAACGCTCAACTACTTGTCGTTTCCGCAGGACTCGGTTTGATTGATGCATCTTCGGAGGTGCCGCCCTACGCATGTACGATCCTTACAAATGCCCCGGACAGCGTTGCATCGCGTGTCGATGGCGCTTTCTCATCTTCTCGATGGTGGGCCAGTTTGGTTAGCGCTTCGCCCTTCAGTGTTGATTTTTGGGAGTTGGTCAACCGACAGGACGGCATGATCCTTTGCGCGCTTTCTGATGCGTATCTAGAAATGATTGCGGATGATCTTTTGGCTCTGCCCGAAGTGACCCGTGCTCGTCTCCGACTGTTTACGCGTGCTCCGATCGAACGCATTGCAAATGCACTGCGCCAATTTGTCATGCCTTATGATGATCGCCTCAATGGCCCGGACAGCCCAATTTCCGGTACACTGAGCGACTTCGCAGGTCGCGCACTTCGTCATTTCGCCAGTGAGATTCTAGTTGGCGATCATCGTCGGTCGCTGACCGAGCACACAGCGCTGGTCACAGCAGCTTTGGCAGGTTGGCGACTACCGGAAAAAGCGGTTCGCATCCGCCTTGAGGATCGCGAGATTCTTGAACTCATGCGCGCTCACTGGCGGGGCTGTGGGGGGATTCCGCTGCGACGTCTAAGGAATGAATTCAACGTAGCTTGTGAGCAGGGGCGTTACGCCAGGCTCGCAAGCGCCATACGGAGCGAACAGGTATGACTTCGCGGGAGCAGCTTAAGGTTCGCGCCGTCCGTGCCGAGCAGGGGCAAGGCACAGCCATTTTTGCATTCTTTCTCTTCGGTGCAGATATCAATCGAATTGCTGACATCAGCCGTGTTCGACGCGAAGATCATGAACTAAAGGGCTTCCAGCGCCGCGAAGTTCGAGATCATGTCAAAGAGATCACAACCTTTTTGAACAGCGGTCCGGTCCTTTTCCCGAACGCTATCATTTTGGCCCTTTCTGCTGAGGTCGAGTTTGCTTCGGCGCGGGGCCGGTCACCGGGAAACATATGCGAAGTTGGCGACGCAGGCACGCTTTGCATCCCGATCTATCCGGAGGGTAATAGAGCGGCATGGATTGTAGATGGCCAACAGCGCTCGCTCGCGCTTGCAGCCGCCACAAACAAGGAGATCGCTGTTCCCATTATCGGCTTCATTTCGGATGAAGTCGCGACGCAGAGAGAACAATTCATCCTCGTTAACAAATCTAGAAAGCTACCGACCGGCCTTATCGATGAACTTCTCCCGGAGGTCAGTGTGCAACTTCCTCGCCATCTGGCTGCGCGCCAGTTGCCGAGTGAGCTTTGCAATGTCTTGAACACCGATCCCAATTCACCGTTTTTCAAACTCATCAAGCGGGAATCGGACGCGAGAAATTCGACCGGCATCATCAGCGATAATGCCTTGATTGAGTCCATGAAGGCGAGCTTGAAGACGACAGCGGGTGCCCTAGGTCAGTTCAAGCACAATGGTGACGGCAACGACACCGCGTCAATGTATGACGCGCTCGTCACGTATTGGTCGGCTGTGCGCGATACATTTCCAGATGCTTGGGGCAAAGCACCAAAGGACAGCCGCCTTATGCACTCGGTCGGCATCCGAGCCATGGGGGCTCTGATGGACACGATCATGCTGCGCGCTGACGGATCGACCAACAAAGCAGCCGTTGTGCGTGAGAGCCTCGTTCGGCTTGCACCACTGTGTCGCTGGACAGAAGGTCGCTGGGAAGGTCTCGACCTCGCATGGAACGAACTCCAATCGACGCCGCAGCACATCAATAAGCTTAGTGAGCACCTTATCCGCATCGAGCGTGAACAGGCGCGGGTGCCCGCATGAAGTTCATTTTCGCCGACAGCCTCGATTATGTCGATCCGGCCTTCGATTTTATCGGCGACCGTAGCCCTGCCGAGCGCCAGCCCTATTGGGACGACGCCTACCCGCACGAGATCCTCGGCTATGCGCCCTATGACGGCGTGCTGGTGTCGCGTGGCATCGTCGGCGACCATCGCGTGAAGGGCAAATACACCGCCAGCCAGGCGCGGCGCTTCCACCTAGTCGGCGTGCGCAAGTTCCTACGTCTCGACAAGCCCGAGTTCGCGCATCTCGAAATCTTCGGCGACTGCGGCGCGTTCACCTATGTCCAGGAAGAGCGCCCCCCTTATTCGGCGGCGGAAATGGCCGAGTTCTACGACGAATGCGGCTTCACCCATGGCTGCTCGGTCGATCACATCATCTTCGACTTCGACCCCGCGGGTCAGGGCATGGCCGGGGGCAGCGACGATGCCAAGGCACGCTTCGAAATAACGCTCGAAAATGCCGATGCTTTCCACCGCGAAACGCTGGCGATCGACGCTAGCTTTATGCCCTTGGGCGTCGTTCAGGGCTGGTCACCAGGCAGCATGGCCGAGGCGGCCCGCCGGCTGGTGACGATGGGCTATGACTATCTCGCGATCGGCGGCATGGTTCCCTTGAAGTCGCCCGAGATCAAGTTGGTGCTCGAGGCGATCCGCGACGCGGTGCCGGCGTCGACCCGGCTTCATATCCTAGGTTTCGCCAAAGCCGACGATATCGACAGCTTCCACGGCTATGACATCGCGAGCTTCGACACGACCTCGCCGCTGATCCGCGCGTTCAAGGACGCCAAGCAGAATTATTACCTGCCCGGCGACGGCCTGGGCTTGCGCTACTTCACCTCGATCCGGGTGCCGCAGGCGATCGAGAACCCCAAGCTCCAGCGCGGGGTCAAGAAGGGCATGTTCCGCGCCGAGGAACTGGTGCGCCTTGAGGCTCTGGCGTTGAACTCGCTCCGCGCGTTCGATCGCGGCGCCGCCGACCTTGAAGAAACCCTCCACAACGTTCTCGTCTACAGCGCGCCGCTGGTTGAGGAAAAACCGTACGAAGATTGCAAGGACAGCATCGCGCTGGCGCGTCTCGCCCAGCGCTACCGGGTCACCCTGACCGAACGTCCCTGGAAACAATGTCCTTGCAAGATCTGCCAGGACGCCGCGATTGACGTGATCATCTTTCGCGGCAGCAACCGCAACAAGCGCCGCGGGATCCACAATCTCGCGGTCTACCACGAACATATTGAACGACTGGATTTGAAGCGTGCCGTCAACCCCAATGACCTACCTCGCCATCTCTGCGCAGCAGAGCAGTGAACACCAAGTGCTCAGCTTCGCGACAACGGCGGCCGACGTGCTCCGCTTCGCCGCAATCGAGCGCATCGGCCGCGATGGGCAAGGCGAACTTAGCGGGTTCCAGCGCCCGCAGGTCGCCGCGCACATCCGCGAAATCCGCGACTATCTCGAACAGCCCAACTCGGTCCTCCCCAATCCGATCGTCGTCGCCTTCACCGATCGCGTCGAGGTCGAGGATCTCGGCAACGGCACCAGGCGGCTGTCGATCGACATGAGCAGCGGCGTTCCAGGCCTAGTCGTCGATGGCCAGCAGCGCCTGTCCGCGCTGGCCGAGGTCGACCGGGACTTCCAGATCTTCGTGTCCGCCTTGATCTGCCGCGACGAGGCCGAACTGCGACGGCAGTTCGTACTGATCAACAACACTAAACCACTGCCCAAATCGCTGATCTACGAACTGCTGCCGACTGTCGACAACCTGCCGCCGCGCCTCAGCCGACGTTCGGTCGCCTCCGACCTCACCGCCCGGCTCAATTTCGAAAACACTGCGCTTAAGGGCTATATTAAGCAGCACACGTGCCCCGATGGCATCATCGCAGACACGGTTATTCAGCGGATCATCATGGAATCGTTGAGCAACGGTGTAATGCGCGAGTTGATCCGCAGCCCCAAGGGCATCGAGCGCTGCGTCCGGATCGTCTCCAATTTCTTCGAGGCAGTGAAGAAGGTCTGGCCCGAAGCCTGGCATGGTCATAAGCCAGCGACTTCGCGTCTGCTTCACGGTGCCGGGATCCAGGCGATGGGCGATGTCATGGAAGTACTCGCACAGCGTTCTGAGGCGCGCAGCGTCGAGGAGTTCCGCGAGGGGCTCGAATGCCTCAAGGGCAAGACTGCCTGGACAAGCGGCGAATGGGAATTGTCAGGCGAAGTGCGGCGCTGGAACGGCCTTCAGAACGTCAATCGCGACGTCGCACTGCTCAAACACTACCTGATCGCCATCGTGAAAGCAGACCAGCGCAAGCGCCGCAAATCGGTGCCGTTACCCTTGCTCGAACCCGAAGCGGGGACAGCGTGAGTTACGCGGTCAAGGAAATCTTCAAGACCCTGCAGGGCGAGGGCGCGCAAATGGGCCGCGCTGCTGTGTTTTGCCGCTTTGCCGGTTGCAATCTCTGGTCTGGCCGCGAGGCTGATCGCGCGACCTCGGTCTGTACTTTCTGCGATACCGATTTCGTCGGAATGGACGGAACTGGTGGCGGGCGCTTCACCGACGCCGAGGCCCTAGCCGATGCGATTGCCGCCGAATGGGCGGGATCGTCAGCTAACCGATATGTCGTGATGACTGGCGGCGAGCCTCTGCTTCAGGTCGATGATGCTCTTGTCGCCGCGCTCCATGACCGCGACTTCGACATTGGGGTTGAGACCAACGGCACCCAGATTGCACCTGCCGGAATCGATTGGATCTGTGTGAGCCCGAAGGCTGATGCCGATCTCGTTCTCCAATGGGGCCATGAGTTGAAGCTCGTCTATCCGCAGGAAAGTGCTCCACCCGAAATGTTCGAACATCTCGCATTTGACCATTTCTTCCTGCAGCCAATGGATTCGCCGACCGCCGCAGCCAACCTCGAGGCGGCGATCACCTATTGCACCGACAACCCGCGCTGGCGCCTCTCGCTCCAGTCGCACAAAATGATCGGAATTCGCTGATGTTCGAGCTCAGCAAACAGTTTCGCTTCGACGCCGCCCACACCCTCGACCGGTTGATCGAAACCGAATCTAGCCGGCGCATACATGGCCATAGCTACCGTGCCGAGGTAACTGTGCGCGGTCGTCCCGATCCCGTAACGGGGATGGTTGTGGACCTGGGCCTGCTCGAGCGAAAAATGGCCGATGCCCGGGACGCGCTCGACCACCGCTTCCTGGACGAGATCAATGATCTTGGGCCAGCGACTATGGAAAATCTCAGCCGCTGGATCTGGCAGCGGCTCTCCCCCTCAATCGGTAATCTGTTTAAAGTCAGCGTCTACCGCGACAGCAGTGGTGAGGCCTGCTTCTACTATGGCCCCATGGAAGTCGATGCATGAGCAAAACCGGCGCACTTGTCCTCCTCTCCGGAGGACAGGATTCGGCAACGTGTCTCGCCTGGGCTCTCGATCGTTTCGACACGGTCGAGACATTGGCGTTCAATTACGGCCAACGCCATGCAGTCGAACTCGAATGCCGCGGTGAAATCCTAAAACGCATCTGCGAGATTAATCCAGGATGGGCCGGACATCTCGGCGCGGATCACAGCCTTGGGCTGGCGACGCTCGGGGAGGTCTCGGATACGGCGCTGACCCGCGATGTCGCGATTGAGATGAACGCGAACGGACTACCCAACACGTTCGTGCCCGGACGGAACATCCTGTTCCTCACTTTCGCTGCGACGCTCGCCTATCGGCGCGGGCTCGGACACATCGTCGGGGGCATGTGCGAGACCGATTTCTCCGGCTATCCTGATTGCCGCGACGACGCGATTAAGGCGCTCCAGGTCGCGCTCAATCTTGGCATGGCGCAGAATTTCGTGCTGCATACTCCGCTCATGTGGCTGGACAAGGCGGCGACCTGGGCGCTGGCCGATCAATTGGGCGGAGACGCATTGGTCGATCTCATCGTCGAGCACAGCCACACCTGCTACCGCGGCGAGCGCGACACACGTCGTGACTGGGGTTATGGCTGCGGAACCTGTCCTGCCTGCGAGCTTCGCGCCCGCGGGTTTCACGCCTATCGTCAGGAGGAACCCGCATGAACGAGGCCGCAGCGCCCGCCGCCAACGCGGCGGTAACGCCAACTTCGGATGCGGAGCAATCACGACAGGACAGCGTGAAGCTCAAGACAAACGCGGGGCTGTGGTGGCCACGCGCAGTGCTGCAATCACTCTTCAACGCGAGCATCGACTTCTATCCGCGCCTAAACACCAAACATCACCGTTTCCCGACGATTATCAAGGCCGCGCTTCGCGATCTCATCAGCTATCGTCGACTGCCCGCCGCTGTGCGCGACTGGGCGGCTAGCTGGCAATTACCAGGGCCCGACAAGCGCATCATTGCCAGTCTCAAGTCCGATGACATCCTTGCCGACATGGCCACGGCGATGAAGGATTGGACTGGACCGATCACGGCTGGCGATGTCGCCGAGATCGATGCCGCCAAAGCAGTACTCGAACAGATCGTTGCGCAAGACGAACCCAGCAAAGAGCAGCTTGCCAAGATTCAGGCCGACGCCAAGACTGCTCTACAGAAGTTGACCGCACCCGAACTGTCGCTCGACGATGCGATCGACTTGGCCAAAGCCTCGCTTACCGAAGTGAAGGCGCAGACCGAATATCAGGACCAGAAGGCGACCCGCCTGCTCACCGTCACGACCTTCCTCAGTGCCTTGTCGGGCGCTTTGTTCGCGAGCTTCAGCGCCAGCTATCCGCTCGCGCTTGCCGACCGCCTCGACACTGGCTGGCGGTTGGTGTTGATCGGGGCCTACCTCACCTTCGTATTGTTCGTGCTCGCCGCGGTCGCCGGCGCGTTGGTTACATTCCACGCGACGCGCACACGGTTCAAATATTCGAAGGAAGCGACCGCCAAGCGCCAGGCGGGGCCGACCCGCTCCTTTTTGTTCTTTCGCGAGATGATCGGCGTGTCGCCCGAGGGTTGGGCCAAGTCATTCGTTGAGGTCGGACAGGGCGGCCCCGTGATACGCCCTCAACTAAAAGAGGAATATTTCAAAAATTACGTGATGGAGTCCTATTTGGTCGCTGCCAAGACCGCCGACAAACTTCGCTATCTCGGCCCCGCTCAGAGTCTGCTCGCCTGGGCGTTGCGATGCTTGCTGCTCTTCGTGATTCTCATCACGCTCATTCAGGCCTTTGTTGCCAGGCAGCCCGCCGTTCCGATCCAAGTCAAACTGCTTTGGCCGGAAAAGCCAGTCGCGGCCGATGTTGACCTAATCCAGATGCCGGCCCGCACTGGCGGCTCAGACACTAAGCCAACAGGGCACCTGACCTCGCCCCATGTTCGGGTACACGTGCGGGGAAACAATTGATGGAAACCCGCCGCCAAGCTCCTGCCACCGTCTTTATCGACGCCGACAACACGCTGTGGGACACCGACGGCGTCTTCGCGGCTGCACAGTTGCATTTGCTCGCAGCCGTTGAATCAGCGACCAGTCGGCAATCGGCAATAGAGGACAGGCTCGCGTTCGTGCGTGCGGCGGACCAGGGAATCGCCGAGCATCATCATGCTGGACTTCGCTATCCGCCGCGACTGCTCATCGCCGCCCTCGCCGAAGCACTGCACGGCGAAGATGTCGCGCGCGCAGCGCGTCTTGCCTTCGTCGGGTCGGGGAAGGAGCGGATCGCCGAGGACGCGATAGGCGTGATCGAAGCTGCCTATTTCAGCGATCTTGGGCACGCTCCGGCTATACGGCCTGGGGTAGAGGCTGGCCTGCTTGCGCTCGAGGCGGCCGGCTGCACCGTCTTGATCATAACCGAGGCCGCGCGAGCGAAGGTCGAGCGCACTGCGGAGCGGCTTGGTCTCGGCAGGCACTTCACACGAATCGTCGAAGGTGTAAAACGACCGGATCTGTATCGCCGCATTCTCCGCCTAACCGGCACGCTCGAGGCATTCATGGTTGGCGATCAACTCGACCGAGACATCGCACCCGCAAAGGCTGCCGGGCTTGAAACGATTTATTTCCCGGGTGGCTTTCAGCCGCGCTGGTTGCCCGCGGTGGGAAAGGTTGGTCCCGATTATACCATAGCCAACTTCGCGGAAGTGCCAGATATCGTGCTTGCCGAGCGGAGGGCGATCACCGGCAGTTGATGTCGAATGTCGCACGCCTGCCCGCCAAATGAAATTCGAGCTGTATTCGCTCTAAACGAGCTGGCTTTCGGTTTGCGCGCGCCTTTCTCGAGCTCTGACGATGTCTTGCCTGCGAACTGCGCATAAAGGGCTGGCAAGAACATCGGACTCAAGCGAAACAATAGACGCTCTCGTTTTTTGGTTGGTTCTCAAGCCCCTGTCGGTAGGAACGCAATGAGGGTGCAGTTATCGAGAATCACTTGCGAGGGGTGCGGGTCTGTTCAAGGGAATGCTAGTCGGATTGCCTGGGCAGAAGGGCGTAGGGAAACTGCAGTCGGCGGTCGACGGTCGCTGCACTGTGTCGATTTTCCATTCGATCCAGCGTAGTGAAGAGATCGAGTGTGATGTAGACCACGTCGCGCGTGCCTACCTCAGTCCTCAGACTCGCGCCTATGTTCTCGACGACGAGCGCATGCGGGTCGGTCGGATCAGCGACTATCTCCAGCATGAAAATGGCCTCATCACTTATGAGGTTCGCTTCCCCAACGGGAAGCAGAAGGACTTCAGTGAAGTCGATCTGTTCGTGCGGCCGTGGAACGCGCCCGAGGACCCCGCTGAAATGCTCGCCGCAGGCGCCGCCGAGAGTCAGTATCTGCATGACCGCCGCCAAGCGGCGCTGTCCCCTCTGCGAACGCTCACCAGCGCAGCGCAAGGGCTAACCGCGCTGCTCTCGGCTGGGATCGACTTCGTGCCGCATCAGGTCGCGGCGGTGCGCCGCGTGCTGAGCGATCCGATCCAGCGCTATCTGCTCGCCGACGAGGTCGGGCTCGGCAAGACTATCGAAGCCGGGCTGATCATCCGTCAGCATCTAATCGACAATCCCGACACCGAAGTGCTGATTGCGACGCCGGGGGCGCTCTGTGAACAATGGCGGCGCGAACTCTCCGAGAAGCTCCGCCTCGACCAGTTCGGTGAGCCCTTCGAATGCTGCTCGCATGCCGACATTGCACGAGTCACGCGAACACCCGACGTTCTGGTGGTCGACGAGGCGCATCATCTGGTCGGACTTGAGGGCGGCCCGCTTGCGGCATCGGCGACGCGCTTGCGCGAACTCGCCCGCGACGTACCGGTACTGCTGCTGCTGTCCGCCACACCGCCGCTTGGCGAAGAAGCCCGGTTCCTGGCGCTGCTGAACCTGCTTGATCCGCTGACCCATCCGCTCGACGACCTGGACGGATTCCGATTGAAGCTCGAACAACGCCGCGCGATCGGCCGCTTGCTTCTCAGCCTCGACCCCGACGCATCCGGGATCGTACTGCGCCAGCGCGGTGCCGAACTTGTCCGCAGCTTTCCCGATGATCCGGTCGTCCAGGATCTGGCACCGCAATTGATCGAGGCAACCCGCGCGGCACCCGAACGACTCGTCGACCTGTGCGGTGCGCTCAAAGAGCATGTCGCCGACAGCTATCGTATCCACCAGCGCCTGATCCGCTCGCGTCGCGCCGATGCCCAGGGCTGGGAGTTCCGGCCACGCGGACCTGATGGCGGTGCCATGCCCCATGTCCGCACCGAAGGCGATCCGAGCGACGATCTGGTCGTGTTGCTAGGGACGATCGAGGACTGGCGGTCGGCCGCGGTTGACTCGCTGGTCGATGGCAATGCGGGTTCGCCGCTGCTCGCCGCGCGCTACCGCGACCTTCTCGGCGCGGTGTCAGAAGGCGCCGATGCACTCCGAGTCTGGCTCGCCAGCGTCGTGCCGATTTTTGCTGGCGAAGCAGAAATCCTCGACGCGCTGCGCGACGAGGCCGAAGAGTATGACGATGCCGACCGCATCGAAACTATGGTCGAAAGCGTACGGCGGCTGATCAAAACGCTGCGGACCGACGTCGCCCACCCCAAGATCGTCGTGTTCGCCACCGCGACAGCGCTGGCGGCGGCATTCCACGAAGCGCTGGAAGACGAACTCGACGACACGCCTTGCCTGCTGCTCATCGAGGGCGGCGAAGCAGTGGATGATGACGAAGAAGGCGTCGCGGCGTTCGCACAGGCACCCGACGCTGCAGTTCTCATCGTCGATCGCTCGGCCGAAGAAGGACTTAATCTCAGCTTTGCCGATGCGATCGTGCATCTCGATCTACCATTGAGCGCCGCCCGGATTGAACAGCGGATCGGGCGTCTCGACCGTTATGGCCGGCGCCACGGGATTATCCGTCACCGGATACTGCTGCCTTCCGACGAAGATGAATGTGCCTTTTCCGCGTGGCAGACCCTGCTCGCTGACGGCTTGTCGATCTTCCACCGCTCGATCAGCGATGTGCAATTCCTTCTCGAGGATTTCGAGACCCGCGCGCTCGATGCCTTGTTGATGACCGGGCCTGATGCCCTGGTCGGGCTGGCCGAAGAAATCCGGAGCCAGATCGCCGACGAACGAAAGTCGCAGGACGAGCAATATGCGCTCGACCGGATCGCATTGGCTGAGGAACCAGTCGAGACCTTCATCCAGGCCCTGGATGATGCCGAAGCGGACGAGGCCGCGCTTGAGACCGGCGTTGACCGATGGTTGATAGGCGCGCTGCAATTGAAGAAGCGGCCATTCGCCTGGCCCGAGGAAGATCCGTTCAAGCTCGGCATCACCAAACAGACGTTGATCCCTCGCATGCCGTGGCAACAACAACTCGAACTCGACGACAGCCAGCCACTTAGCTGGAAGCGCCGGATCGCGACACGTCGAGCCGCCGTGACCTTACTGCGGCCAGGCACGCCGCTCATCGATATGCTGGTGCGCTTCACGCGCTGGGACGATCGCGGGACAGCGTTCGTCACCTATCGTCCTGTCGCGGACTGGCGCGACGACGCCTGGATCGGGTTCAAGCTCTGTTTCACGATCGAGCCCAGCCTCGACATGGCCGATCTGCTCGCGCCGTCGCGCGCCGAACTTGCCGCGTCGCGCCGTGCGCAGCGCTATTTTGCGCAAAGTGAGCAAACCCTGTTTATTGACATCAATGGTGACCCGGTCACCAATCCAGCACTGCTTGCCGTCCTGTCCAAACCTTACAATGGGCATGTCAAAGGCCCGGGCGCGGACATTAATCTTGGTAGCCGGCCGCATATCCTCGCCGACTATATCGACCCAGCCGCATTCCCAGCGGTGTGTCGCAGCGTGCGGGACGGCGCGCGGCAAACCTTGTCCAAGCAACCCGCCGTTCTCGAGACGATTACTGCGGCCACAACCCTTGCGGCAAGCGACCTGCAGCGGCGGCGCAATCGCCTCCAGCGCCGCCAGTCAGCCGGCGACACGATGGCGCGTGAAGATATCGCGCTGATCGAATCGATCCTGCCCAGCATCGCATCGCCTGCGATCCGGCTCGACGCCATGGGGTGCTTCATCCTAGGCGGGGCACTCGCGAAGTCCGCTCATGGCTGACCTCGACGATCATAATGCCTTTGTCGCGCTGAGCCACCTGCTCAATCTCACTGGTAGCGCCGCCGACTGGCAAGGTCGGTCGCCAGCGATTGAGCGGTTGCGCAAGGCGCTGGTAGACCCTGCTTGTCAGGCGAGTAGCCTCGATCTTGCCGTCTTGCTCCGGCAGGCGCTGACCCATGAGCATGTGCGACGCGGCGCGATGGTTACTCCCGCAGTGCAGGTGTCACACCCGCGCTTCGAAGGGTTCGCCGATTGGGATGCGGTCGGGCTCCACTCCACTGCCGCCGGCAAGACGCGTCTTGTGATACTTCAACCCTGGACGCCGACATGGCTCTCCGACCCAGGCGACGGAGTCGAGACATTTGCCGCGTCAGAGGCGACACGCCGCGAGTTCAACAACGCTGGCTGCGAAGGCGATCCGTTGCTCGCTGCGGTCGGTCGCACTTCCTATCGTAGTCGCGGACAGCGCGCCGCCGTTCGTGCTGCGCTTTCGACCCCGGCCGGCGGAAGCCTCGTCGTCGCTCTCCCGACTGGCGAGGGCAAGAGCATGATTTTCCAGTTAGTCCAGACCGTAGGCTTCGTTGGGGCAGACCAGGCGGAAAACCGCGGCGTTACCCTAGTGATCGTTCCGACCGTAGCGCTCGGCGTCAATCACGAACAGGAAGCGGTCAAAGTCTGCGGGCTGTCGCCGCCGCTCGCGTTTCAGGGCGGCAACGATGTCCAGAACAACATCATCGCCGAGAGGATCACGGACGGCACTCAAGGTCTTTGCTTTGCGTCGCCAGAAGCTGCTTGCGGCCGACTGCGTGACCCCTTGCGGCGCGCAGCCGAGGCGGGACTGCTGCGAGCCATGGTGATCGATGAAGCCCATCTGGTCGACCAATGGGGTACAGGCTTCCGGACCGAGTTCCAGGAACTTAGCGGTCTGCGGCGCGAACTGCTGTCGGCGGCGCCTGCTGGCCAAGCGCTGCGCACCATCATGTTGTCGGCAACACTCACCGATTCCTCGCTCGAGACTTTGCGCTCGCTGTTCGGTGCCGAAAGCAATTTTGAAAGCCTGGCTGCGGTCCAGTTGCGGCCGGAACCGGACTATTGGATTGCACCGTTGACCAACGAGGCCAGCCGCATTGCCCAAGTCCTCGAGGCGCTTCACCATGTGCCCCGGCCGGCGGTGCTTTATGTCACCGAAGTTGCCGCTGCCAACGCCTGGTACACGCGGCTCGTCGAAGCGGGCTTCCGCCGGGTGCGCAAACTCCATGGTAAGACCGGGCGCGCTGAGCGTGAAGAGATTGTCGGTCAGTGGCGCGACGGGTCACTTGATATCGTCGTCGGAACCTCGGCGTTCGGGCTCGGCATCGATTATGGCCATGCCCGCAGCGTCATCCATGCCTGTGTCCCCGAGACGCTTGATCGATTTTATCAGGAGGTTGGACGCGGTGGGCGCGACGGCAAGGCGGCACTCTCGCTGATCGTGCCGACAGGCAAGGACGTGGCGATCGCGGAGCGCATCAACGCACAGCAGGTCATAAGTATCGATCGTGGTTTCCACCGCTGGAAGACCATGTTCGCCCGCAAGGCTAGCCTTGGAAACGGGCATTTCGCCGTGCGGATCGATGGTCGCCCGGGGACTGGCGAGCGCGACATCGACATGTTTGGTGATGCCAATACCGACTGGAACCTGCGGACCGTTGCCCTGATGGCGCGCGCCGGCATACTGCGGCTGCTTGGCACACCCTATCCGCGGATCGAACAGGAAGGGGACTGGCTCGAAATCGAGATTATCGACGATGACCATCTCGAACTGGCACTGTGGCAGTCGCGGGTTGAACCCGTGCGCCAGGTCGGCTGGCTTTCCGCCAAGCGCAATCTTGATCTCATGCGCGAGTATTTGCGTAATGATCGCTGCCCAAGCGCGATCCTCGAGGACCTGTACGGCGCGAACCGGGTTGGCCGGACGTGCAGCCGTTGCAGCCGTTGCCGCGTTGACGCGTCCTGCCGTCTTACAAGCGTGGCGGTCGGCGAACCGCGAGCGCCCTGGACCGAGCCGCTCGATCCTCTTGTCGCCAATCTTTTCGACCACGATCTCCGCCTACTGGTCAGCTATGATCCTGGCAGTTTGCCCCGCAACGCCTCTCGCCGCCTCGGCGACACGCTGCAACGCTTGGCACAAGCGCGACTCGCCAAGTTGATAACCCTTGGGGCCCAGCCATTCGATATGGGTCGGGTGCTCAAATTCGCGGAACGGTCGGCGTTCTTCGTCAGCGACCTGTCATCGCTCGCCTTGTCGCGTCTGCCCCTCGGACCCGAACTGGTAATGGTCGGCGAGCGGCAAACGTTGGAGCCACAGAACCTCGCGCCGCGGGCAGACAACCCCCGCATCTTCGTGGCGTCGATCGAACAGCCGGCACCCGATGGACGACGATTGAAAGATGTATTCGGCGGTCGGACGCTGACGCTCGACGAATTTAATGCAAGAGTAGCGCAATGAGTATTGTTACAACATTCGAAGCTGTGCCGAGTCGGCTATTTGCGATCTATGCGGCCTTGTTCGACAGCGATAGTGGCGAAGTGAAGGACCGAATTGAAGCCTGGGCGACTCCGCCTTCGCTTCGAAGCCGCGGCGGCGAAGAAGGTGAATCGACCACCACCTTGTTCAGTAACACGCTCGCCGAAGCGCGCCGCCTCGGCTTGGTAGAGGAGGTCGAGGGTAAGCTGCGACTAACGAACGATGCGCGCGGCGGTGGCAGGAAGGGCAGCGACAGTGAACCCCATTTCATAAGCTTTATGCGCCGAACCTTGTTCAACCCCGACCGTGCGGCGGACACGAAGCAGGCGGGCTATATGGTCGCGCTATCATGGTTTCTGAGTTCGAGCCCATTGCGACCGATGAATTTCTCGAAGGAGCCGATCAACGAATTGCGGGCGCTGCTCGGCGAAAACGCCTCCAAGTTCGAGATTTCCGACTACGCCAGTTGGCAGAGCTTCCTCTATTGGGGCCGCTATCTTGGATTCGCCACCATCGTCGGCGGCGGCAACAATCCCGACGACGTCACTTCGCGCCGCGTCATACCCGACCCGGTGAAGGCGATCGAAAGCGCGCTTCCTGCCATTTACTCCGATGTCGACGACCTGCCCGTCGAACAGTTCCTGACGCGCCTCTCGGCGATCTACCCAGTCTTCGAGACCGGCAGTGTTCGCCAGGATTTCGAGGCAATGCGTCTCAACCCCGACCCGGACGATGACAAGCGCCTTTCCATCACCACCAGCATGGCGCTCCAGCGTCTTGCCGACCGCCAGCGTCTGAGCATGTCGGGCGTTGCTGACGCCGCGTCGCGCATCCTCGACTTCGGCAGCCGCCAGGAGCGCGTGAGCCGTATCGCTCTGAAGGCCGCCGCATGATGCGTAACTTTCTCTGCTGGGATCCGGGCGCAGTCCGCCAGGTAATCAATCCGTTCGCCGAGCATATCGGCGACAGCTTGTTCAGGGCAGTCCACAGCGACTGGGATCTGAAGGTCAGCCCTCAAGTCGGCAAATCGTTCCAAGACATTGGCGAGGCATCTTGGGCCGACATGACGCCTGCTGCTTTTCTCGACGATTTCCTCCGTCAGGACCGGCCGCATGCGCTGGCCGCAGTCCTCGGCGAGACCGGGTCAGGCAAGTCGCACCTCGTCCACTGGATGCGGCTCAACATCAAGCCGACCAAAGAGCGGGTCGTGCTGGTCGTGCGCAAATCTGGGACGTCTTTGCGCGCCATCGTCAGGATGATTATCGACGAACTGCCCCCGGAACAGCAGGGGAGTTTTCTGGAGACGCTGCAAGCGGCCGGCGATGGCACCCAGAGTCGAGCCGACCAAAAGCAGCAGTTGCTGAACGACCTGGCACAGGCCATCCGCGAGGAAGTCTTGCCGCCCGAGGCCGACGAGATCGAACAGGAACTTTTGGTCTGCCTGCCCAATTTGTTCCAGGATCCGCACATGCGTCAGGCGCATTTCCTGGGCGACAACACGGTCATCGCCGAGATCGTCGACCACATCTTCGCACCTTCCAACGCCAAGGACCGGCCGGATCAGCGCCGCGTCTTTGCTGACGGCGATTTGCCGCTTGGCGGGATGGACTTCGCGCATGCGTCGCGCCTCGCGCGTGATGCGATCGACATCATCGAACTCGACCGGACCGTTAATCTTCCGCTCGCGATCAAAATCATTAACCGCAATCTCGATCGGGCGGTGGCGCGCACCTTGAGCTTCTCGGGAGATCGCGTCGAAGAACTGATGACGCGACTGCGCAGCTACCTCAAGACGCAGGGCCAGGAACTCGTGCTGCTCGTCGAGGAGTTCGCGCGCCTCCAGGGCATCGACCGGGCGTTACTGCAAGCCATCACCTCGCAGGGTGATGATCGCCAGTGCAAGATGCGCACGGCGATCGCGGTCACGACGGGCTTTTTCCAGAGCGTCGCCGAAACCGCTTATATGCGCACAACTCATATCGTCGACATGGACCGCTCGGCCGGTCGCGCCGAAGGACGATCGGTTACGCAGGCGTCGCTCAGCCAGTTCACCGCGCGTTATCTCAACGCCGTACGTCTCGGGCGCGACGGCATCGAGCAATGGAGCGACGCCGCCGTGCCCGGCGAGAGCCCACGCTCGAAATGCAATGCTTGCGTCCACCAGAGCGAATGCCATGCGGTCTTTGGAGAGGTCGATGGCTATGGGCTCTACCCATTCACATCGCAGGCGCTGTGGAATGCCGCGTCGCGCGCCGATGCGTCGATGCCGGACCGGCTCAACCCGCGCGTGTTGCAGAACGATCTGCTCGTCGAGGTGCTCGATAATTTCGGGCCGGAGATCGCAACCGGCAAGTTCCCGCCCTTCAAACTGCTCGAGAAGCTTGGCGGGATCACCGCGCTGCCGGTCGTCGCGCAAGACGAGCTCGCCAATCGCAATCCGCAGAATTTTCAGCGCTGGGCGGCGTTCCTCGAACTCTATGATGGCACCGGCAAGATCGCCAATCTCGACGAACGACTCCGGGCGGCTTTAGAGGTTCCCGAAATTCCTGGCGCTAGCGCCGCCAAGGTCGCCGAGCCGGTAACGGACGCCGTGACCGCCGAGGCCCGGGTGCAGGCTCCAGTGAGCAAGGAAGACCGGCTCATTGCGCAATGGATCGGGGGCGACGGCCTCGACCAGACGGTGGCGACCAATCTTCGCCTGCTGGTATTTTCTGCAGTGTCGAATGCGATCGACTGGGACATGGTCGGTCTCGCAAAGGCGAGCTTTACAGGAAAGACCGGCAAGCCTTTCCAGACCGCCAGCATCAGCTTCGACCGCCAGACCACGCAGGTGCGTTCGGACCTTCCGGTCAAACTCGTCATTCCGGGCGAGCTAGTTCGACCGGCGACGGCGGCCGCCGCGCTGCAGGGCGTGTTACGCGCGAGCAAGGACCAGTTTCGCTGGGAATTTCCGGATGGCGAGAAGATGCTTGCCGCATTCCTCGACTGCGTAGAAATCTGGGCGCGAAGCGTCGAGGTGCAGTTGCGTGCGATCTGCCAGCCAACGCCGCAGTGGAACCAGGCAGCCGCGGCAACTGAACTCCTTTGCGTCGGCGCGGCGATCGGCGGCCGGATCAAGGCCGACGCCTCGATCGCGGATATGATCGACGCGGCGTTCAGCGGCAATTGGGCGCCGGAATGCGCCAGCACCGCGCCCGAGATGAAATCACTTTACGCGACAGTCAGTAAGAACCGCGAGAAACTTGCCGACATTGCCCGATCGCAGATGTCGAGTATGAAAGGCGGACGCGCCGGCGCGATGCTTAATCCCGGCCGCATCCTTGGACCGATCAGGGATTTTCGTCAGGCCAAATGGCAATTACGCTTGCAGCCACTGGAGAGTGACACGCAGGAGCCCGCCAAAACCTATCGCGATATCCGGGACGCGATCCCGGCCGCGGCGAAGGCGGAACTGTCCGTGCGCCAAGCCTGGCTCGAGGCGATGGAACACGCCTTTGGCGCGACCGCCAATCGTCCCGCCATTGTCAATGCACTCGATGCAGCGCGCCAGGCCGTCGCCGATGCCGGCATCGGCACCAGTAACACCGCCAAGCAATTGGGCGAGGAACTCGAGCGTTTCAGGTCTGTGCAGTATGACGATTCGGTGTTGGCTGCACGCGCCCTCGCCAAGGAACCCGACGCCGTCGCTGCGCTTCCGCAGTTCGGGCGTGGTCGCCGCAGCGCAGTCGAGGCGGGGACGGCTCTGGCCGCCGCAGCGCAAGTCTTTCTCGACACAGTCGATGAAAATATTGGCGCAAACAGTCAAAGTCTCGATGACAAACACGGTGCGTTGGCGGCCAGTCTCGATCAGATCGAAACATCACTGGCCGCGATCGAGGCTGATTTGATCGCCATGGCGAAGACCGACGGGGAGCAAGCCGATGCTACTTGATCGCGCCGCCACGCTCGCAACCAAGATCAACACTTATCAGAAGCTCAAGAATACCGCCGACGAAGCGAGCCAGTTCGACACGCGCGCGAAGCAGTTCGAAACGGCATCGTTGCTGATGACCAGACTTCGCGCAACGCTGAGTGCTCTTGCCGAAGCCGGTGTTGCGGTCGATTTCGAACCGAACGATGGCCTGGGCTATGCCGACAAGGCGCGGGCGCTGCGCGAGGCAATCAAAGCCGATCCGGCCAAGGTCAACGATCCGCCTTTCGACATCAAGCACGCCTTCACCGACCGCCTGAACGGGATCGCCATCGCGGGTCATAAGGCCGCGAGCGCGGCGTGGAAGGCCTATGTCGACAAACGCGCTGCCTTTGGTGCGGATGATGTACTGAGCGCGCTCGGCCAGGTGCCGCAGTTTCGGGTAAGCGTTGCCAGAATTCGCCAGATCCGGAGCGAGGTGGCAGCATATGGTGCAAGCCTGCCTGCGGATCCCAAAGCGGCGATCGCCAGCCTCGATAGCCTTGTCAGCCAGCACGAGACGGCCTGGAAATCGCTTGCCGCCACCGACATCCCGCCGAGCGTCGTCGCGTTCATTCGCGCGGCGGCCAGTAGCGACGCGCGGCTCAATTCCTATACGCCCGAAGTGCAGACATGGCTCGAAAGCCATAAGTTGCTCGACGCGTTCCGCATCAAGCTCCGATAGGCACGATCATGCCCGTGTCCACCCATGCCCTCGCGGTTCTCGACCGCATCGAAGCCATTGAGATGCGCTCCCTCGAATGGGGGTTCACCGACGGCTCGTTGAGCGAGGCAGAAGCCTTCGATCTCGGCGATCAGGTCTGCGAGGCTGCTGGGGACAGCAGCACAGACGGGCAGGATCTCGTCGAGGAATTGATCGACGCCAAGCTGATCTTTGAGATGGCAAGCGTCGGCGGCGACGTCCGGATCCGCTCGCGCTTTGCTGAAATGATGCGGTTGCTGGCCGCCAACCGGCAACTTTTTCCCAACAAGCCCTGGCAGGGCGCGCCGTCGCTTGTCGCCGATTTTCGGGTTGATTGTCGCCCGCGGCGCTTTCCAAAGCGGCAGCGTCTGCCCACCGACATCCTCACAGAGCATGCGTCGGTGCTCGGCGGATCACAACTGCGTCAAGACCTGTGGTTGGCACTTACTGCGCGCGAGGGTATGAAACTCGCGAGCTTTCAGGAACGAGCGGCGTTGCGCCTGTCGGCGGCGACCGACGATGGCGGCACGATCGTCACCGCGGGTACAGGTAGCGGCAAGACCATCGCCTTCTATTTGCCCGGCATGATCCGCATCGGAGAAGCGATCGGTGCCGATCATTGGGTAAAGGCAATCGCGATCTACCCGCGGATCGAGTTGCTCAAGGACCAGTTTGCCGAAGCGTTTCGGATGGCACGAACGGTCGATCAGACGCTCGCAAAACACGGGCGCCGGCCGCTGATCATCGGCGCCTTGTTCGGCAAGACCCCAACCCGCGCCACCCGCCAGGAACTCACCGACAAGAACTGGGTCCGACGCGGCGAGGACTTCGTTTGCCCATGGATGCGCTGTCCGCGCTGCGACAGCGAACTCGTTTGGCGCGGAGTCGATATCAGTGCGGGAGCCGAACGGCTCGCCTGTGTCCAGCAAAGCTGCGGTCAGGGGATCGGCGACGACCAGATTGTGCTGACCCGGACCCGACTGCAGCGCAATCCACCCGACATACTGTTTACGACGACCGAAATCCTGAACCAGCGCCTGTCCGATCACTGGATGCGAGGCCTTTTCGGCGTTGGGCTCCCGGCGGCGCGCAAGCCGTTGCTTGCCCTACTTGACGAAGTGCACACCTATGAGGGCGGAACCGGTGCGCAAGCTGCACTGACCCTGCGCCGATGGCGGCATTTGCTGGCTGCGCCGATCTCCTGGGTCGGTCTCTCAGCCACACTCGGCGACGCCGCGCGATTCTTCTCTGACTTGACCGGCGCAGATCTGGATGATGTCGTCGAGATCTCGCCGACGCTCGAAGAGTTCGAGGAGCAAGGCGCCGAATATCAGATCTTGCTGCGTGGCGACCCGGCGTCGCGCGCGTCATTGCTCTCGACAACGATCCAGACCTCGATGTTGCTTCCCAGACTCCTCGATCCGCCTGGCGCGAGCAACGCGTCAGGCACCTTTGGCCGGCGCGCCTTCCTGTTCACCGACGACCTCGATGTCACCAATCGCCTCTATGACGATCTGCGCGACGCGGAGGCTTTCACGATTTTCGGCCAACCCGATGCGGCGCGGATGCCCCTTGCGAATATTCGCCGGGCCGGACCCGATGCCGCGGTGCGCGATGTCGAAGGACAGCGATGGCGGATATGCGAGGATATCGGCCATCCACTCGATCGCCGCCTCGTGGTAGGGCGCACCACCTCGCAAGATGCTGGTGTCAATCAATCGGCCCACATCGTTGTTGCAACTGCGGCCCTCGAGGTTGGATTCAACGACCCGCTTGTCGGCGCCGTCATCCAGCACAAAGCGCCGCGCGGCATGGCCTCATTCCTGCAGCGCAAGGGTCGCGCCGGCCGCGACCGTGCGATGCGCCCGATCACCCTGACCGTCCTGTCGGACTATGGCCGCGACCGCGCCTTCTATCAGGCGTTCGAGCATCTCTTCGATCCCTCGCTCGAGCCGCAATATCTCCCGATCCGAAACCCTTATGTGATGAAGATCCAGGCGGTGTTCGCGCTGTTCGATTGGCTAGCGGCGACCACCGTTGGCTATGAAAAGGCCTGGCAATGGAACCTGCTCAGCCGCCCTTTGCCGCAGGCAAGCCCCGCCGAGCGCGCCGTCCTCGATCGCACCCGGGCCAAACTGACCCAATTGGTGCAGGGCGACGCCGCGACCATCGACGATCTACGGACGCATCTCACGGGCGCGCTCGGAATCGACCGCTCGTCGGCCGAAGCATTGCTGTGGGAAGCGCCGCGTTCGCTGCTACTCGAGGCGGTCCCGACGTTGGTCCGACGGCTATTCCGGGGCTGGCAATTGGCGATCCCGAATGCCGGCGCGACGCTCGATCTGCAGGTCGATCACCATCCGCTGCCCGATTTCATCCCGCGTAACCTCTTCAGCGACCTGAGCCTGCCCGAAGTGCGAGTCATTATCCCGCCTGCGACAGTCAATCACGAGGAGCGGATCGAGCAGATGCCGATCCTTCAGGCGCTCAATCAATTCGTACCCGGGCGTGTTACACGCCGTTTTGCGCATGAGCGTGGGGCGTTGTCGCACTGGATACCGGTCGATCCGGCATTTCCGGAGCAGGACCGCCGAATAAGCGACTATGCGCTCGAGCATGAATTCGTTGGCAGCTTTACCGGCAGCCTTAACGACCATGTCGGCGGACCGCCACTGCTGGTCTTTCGACCTTGGACCGTCCGCCTCGAACGCGCCGCGCGGACCGAAGCGCTGCCGAGCAGCAATGCGCGGCTCGTCTGGCAATCCGACATTGTCGCCAATGGCGACGCACTCAGCGTGCCGGTACCGACGCGATCGGAATGGCGCCATCACGTTCGCGCGATTGATTTCTACCTTCACCGGTTCCGCTCGAGTGTCAGCGTCCGGCGCTTTGCCGGGACTGCTCAGGCAAGTATCCGCACGCTGGAGGAGGATTTTCCGGTCACGCTGACCTTCACCAGCGATGACGATCAACCTGCCGCCGTCGGTTTCGAACTCGAGGTCGACGGGTTCCGGCTCGATCTCGCCTTGCCGCATACCGAGATGTTGAGTGGCGACCACATGCCGCCGGATGTCTTGGCGGCGACCAAGCTCGCGTATATCCGCGACTTAATTCGGCTTGACCCACTCCTGCCCGACGATCTCAACCAGTTTCAGCGCGAGTGGCTGATCCAGTTTCTGCTGTCGGCGCTGCTTGCGGATGCCGCGACCAACAATCGGCCGCTTTCCGAGACGATTGCCGACCTGCTCGACGACGACAGGATCGAAAGCGTCTTTCGCGCGGTCATGGAAGAGGTATTCGGTGCGATGCCACCGACGCCACCGGATAGCGACGATACCCAAGACAGCGATGCTGACGATGATGGCGGTGGTGATGGCGTACGCCCGGCCGCTACCGGTAGCGCCGGCGTGGGAGGCCGTTTACAGCAGGCGCTGCTTCTTCACCTCGCCAGTCCAGTGGTGCGGGACCGGCTGCGCGCGCTAGCTGCGCAACTGGTGACGGTCGACCCCATGATGTTCAGCGCGTGGCTTCGCCGCTTGGTCCTCGAAACGCTCGGCGAGGCGATGCTCCAGGCTTGTATCGCTGCCGCACCGCGCCAAGCGACGGTTGATGCGCTGCTCGTCGATATCCGCGATGATGCGACCTCCGATGTCGCGAGCGTATGGATAAGCGAAACGACACTTGGTGGTGCAGGTGTACTCGAAGCCTTTGCCGACCGCTTCGCATCCGAACCGCGGCTGTTCTTCTCGGCACTCGACGCGGCGCTGGCGCCCAGCGACCTTGAGCTCGTCGACGGAAGCCTGCGTGAGATCCTATCGCTCGCTACCAACGATGTCGTGATCGGCGACCAAGTCGCGCGCTTGCGCGCAACGAACTCGCACAATGAGCGTGCGATCTTGTGGCGGACGCTGTCGCACACCCTTGCGCAGCACGGCGGCATCGATCTTAGCCATGCGTTGTCGGTCTCGCTCAATAACCGAATACTGCGCGCGGGATCCGGGCCTCAACTTGATCAGTTGCTTCTCGACCTGCAGACCCATTGGGACGCGATTCAGGTCGAATTCGGGATCGCCATCGGCTTGCGCGAGTATGCCTATATCGCGAGCCGCGATGCCACGCTGGCCAGCGCCGTTCGCGCATTTCTTGCCGCGACGTTGCCGGCCGCAGCAATCTCGCATGTGACAGTCCTGTCGGCGATCACGAGCTTGCTATGGCCACGTGCAAATGAAGTGCGCCAACGCGTGCTGCAATCCTACAATCCGTTCCGCCAAACCCGTTCGACCGATCCGGCCGTCGTTCGCCATCTACTGCTTAGCCACGCAATCTCGACGATCGCGTTCAGCGATCCCAATTGGGAAGCGCAACTCGCCACAGCCTTTGAGGGACAGGGAACCGCCCGTCTTGTCGCCGAGGCAGGCGAGGCACGGTTGTTTCGCGCGGCTCTCGTCCGCCTTTCGGCCACACCAGTGAGTGTTGGCGTGCTCCAGTTCTTCCCCGCGATAGAACGCACTGAACGCGCCAATGGCAGGGTCCTGGTGACTCTGACGCTGAGGGAGCAGGTCTGATGCCCTTTCCTTCCAGGGATCTTCATGGGCCTGCGCAGTCGCGGGCAGTTCGAGACCTGTTTCAGAGCCTTTTTGTCGCAGAACTCATCTATCCTAGTCCAAAGCTGTGGCTGTTCTTCGCCTGGATTAGCGACGTCGAGATCATCGACAATTCGGCGCGCGAATTTGCGGCACTAGAACCGGATTGGCCAGCCGCCCCGATCCGCTTGTCGCAACTGCTGCGCGCACTGCTCGGGCGCGGTGTCCTGATCAGGCTGGTGATTCGCGAGGATGGCCACAATGACTATTTCATCGCTAGGCTGCAGGCGTTGAAGGCACGCTACGGCGATCAAATCAAATGGACTGTGGAGAAAAGCTTCCACGCTAAAGGCTTGCTGGGGGCAGATTATTTCCTCAGCGGATCGATGAACCTCACGCTGAACGGCATTTCGATAAACGGCGAACATCTCGTGCTAAGAACGGACCCGGCTGCGGTAGCAGAGCAGTCGGTCGAGCTCGAATCCCGGTGGGAAGGCAAGATGGCATGATCGGCCCGAATCTCGATGCAGCCCGGGCTGTGCTGGCAGACATCATCGCGCTCCAGCCATGCGATGGCGCAGACACCGAACTCGCGGCACTTTGCGCGGATCTGATCCAGTCAGTTGTTGCCGAGGCTTTGCCCGGAGCTCTCGTGCCCATCATCGACAGCACCGGGTCAATGCATATCGATGTCGCCGCGCCGACCATGTCGGACTGGAGGCGGCTCAAACCTGTCTTGCTGGCGTTTGCCGGACCAACGCTTACCGACTTCGATGGAATACCGAAGTCATTCGATGCCGCTGACCCGGTTGGTACCCGTCTCTTGCTAGCAGAACCTGCGGTCACAGCCATCATGCGCTTACCCGTGGATGACCGCTCGCGCGTCGCCGCGTTACGCGCGGTCCTACGCGCGCGGGATACACTTGCCCGCGCCCCCGAATTACAGCATTCAGTGCCGGTTCAGACCGGTTGGCTGCTCGCGCGCTTCCAAGATTATCTCAATGTCGGGCGCCGTGATGCGGCGAAAAAGATTCTCGATCGCCTTCGCAGCGAACTTCGCCTCGATGCGCTCAACGTCAAGTTTCTCGAAGTTCAGTTACTCGCCACCTTCGAGGATTGGGCGGCGATTATCGCCCTACCCGAATTTTCGAGCCTTTGCGTCGCACGCAGGACGCCCGCGATTACTGCGATCCTCCTTGAAGCGCTATATCAAACCCATATAGCTGCGCCGTTCGACGACGAGAATGTTGCGAATTCGCGCGCTGCGTACGAGGGTTCAGTCCAGTCCTTCTTGCAGTCTATGGTTATCGCCTCTCCGCTGCCAGGGTTGCGGGTAGGTGGGTGGCGCCTCCTCGGTCTGGAAGCACTCTCAGATCGTGGTCGCCAGGACCTGCTCGCCATCCTTGCCGACCGGGCGCAGGAACTGGGCTGGATCGCGACGCTGTTGCCGGCCCAAATTCAGCTCACGCCTCAGGCAGTGGAAGTCGCAGCTCCGATTGATACCGCGCGTGAAGCGCTGATACAGGCCGACGCGGTCGACAGCATCGACCTGCTGGCTGACGCAATGGCCGCGATGGCGCGGCTCAATCCTGATGAACTGGCCTTGTTGCGTGAAACCATGCCGTTTCGGCCGATCGTGCAGGCGACTGATGAACTGGCGAGTATTACGCCCCCGACTTCTTGGATCGCCTGGCTTGATCGCGCTGCCGATCCGGCCTTCACCAATGCGCTCGATATCGCACGCCTAGGCAAGGATGAATGGGAGATAGGACCATCAACCGGTGACCCGGTAGCGGTTCGTGCACTCGTCGCGGCGCTTGAGGAGGTTCAAGGTGATGATCTCGCAGCGGATCGAACTTCTCAGGCCTTACCTTATCTGGTTGCCTGGTTGCAGCGCGACCCAGATTTCCCGAGAGCAGCGTTCTCCTCCTTATATGGAGGATTGCTCACCCTGTTCGCGCTAGGGAGCGCGCGCGGATCCACAATTTATGAGTCCTCTCAAGTACTGATCGAAGCACTTCTGGTCTCGGGTATCGACCAAAAGGCGTATCGTGAATTGATCGCCGATGTCGACGAAATGGCCAACGACGGCTTCGGAGCAAGCATGATCTATTGGGTTCTGGAACTCGTCGAGAGTTTCATGAACGCTGCCGCCCCCGATGCCGATGCTCGAGAGATATTCTTACACCGGATTCTTGCCCGTATCGTTCCAATTTATGGGCGATTGACGCGCCTTCAGCGGATCGCTGTCACAACATTATCGAGTGAACTCGGATGGTCGTTGCCTGCGACGGCGGCAGATGTTGAAGTACCGGCGGACGACGACCTGGCTAGCCGCTTGGCGGGCTTGCATATTGCCATCTACTCGCTGACTGAATCTTCGAGCAGGCACGCAAAGGCTGCACTGGAAGCGATCACGTCAGCAGTCCGGGTGACTACTAACGCCGACCATGGTGGGAGCGTGTCACTACGCGCATTGGCAGAAAACTCTGATCTCTTCGTGATGACCTGGTTGTCGGCCAAGCATGCCGCCACTGATTTCATTCGCGAACATCGTGGCAGCAAGGCGTTGCTCTACTCGCAAGGCAAGGGGTTCTCGAGCATCTTGCGTGCGATTGAGGACCATCTGCTGAAGTGAATCAGGGGGTCGCGATTGGGTCAACGCAGACGGTCTAATGATTGCAGAAAATGGACATTTCGCGTGATCATCGAGCACCCTAGGGAGAGTTCCTGTAGAATGCCTCGAGAAGCTTTACCTACGGTGGCGGTGCCTCGTCATCATCGGAAGGCTGGGCGCCACCCGCCGCAACTTTCTCCCCTTTCGCTAGCCTACGCCCAACGCAACAAACTGTTGCGTAACCCCATTCTGATGTCCTTTTGATCCGCCTCGTAAGTGCAGCCGGTGGTCGGCCGCATCGTCTGAACGGGGCAATTCATGAGCGTCATCCCCATCCAGTCGCAAGCATCATCGCGCAGCGCGCGCATGCTGCGCACGGCGCTCGGGCCGGAGATTGCCGCCTGGCTTGAAGATGCCTCGGTCATCGAGGTCATGCTCAATCCTGACGGTCGGCTGTGGATCGACCGGCTCGGAGCGGGGATCGCCGATACGGGAATCGGGATGTGCGCTGCCGACGGCGAGCGGATCATCCGCTTGGTAGCGCATCATGTCGGAGCCGAGGTTCATGCCAGGGCGCCGCGCGTGTCGGCGGAGCTTCCCGATACGGGTGAGCGCTTCGAGGGTCTGCTGCCGCCGGTGGTGGCTGCGCCAAGTTTCGCGATCCGCAAGCCCGCCGTGGCGGTGTTCACGCTCGCCGATTATGTCGCGGCGGAGATCATGTCTCCATGGCAGGCCGACGCGCTGGTTCGCGCCGTTGCGGCCCGGAAGAACATTCTGGTTGCTGGCGGCACGTCGACCGGCAAGACCACCCTCACCAACGCGCTCTTGGCTGAAGTCGCCAAGACCGACGACCGCGTGGTCCTGATCGAAGACACCCGCGAGCTGCAATGCGCTGCGCCCAACCTCGTGTCGCTGCGCACCAAGGACGGCGTTGCCACACTCTCGGACCTGGTCCGCTCGGCCCTGCGCCTACGGCCCGATCGCATTCCGATCGGCGAAGTGCGCGGAGCCGAAGCGCTCGACCTGCTCAAGGCTTGGGGCACGGGCCATCCCGGCGGCGTTGGTACGATCCATGCCGGATCGGCGCTTGGGGTCCTGCGGCGCATGGAGCAGCTCATTCAGGAGAGCGTGGTCACCGTGCCGCGCGCGCTGATCGCCGAGACCATTGATGTGATCGCCGTTTTGGTCCGCGACGGGACCGGACGGCGGCTTGCCGAACTCGCCGAGGTCACCGGCCTCGATGCCCACGGCGACTACACCATCCTTCCCATCACACCCCCAGCCACAGGAGTTTCATCGTGATCCGTACCCTATCGCGCGCCCGTGCCCGCCTCTCTGTTGCCATGCTCGGCGGCTTCGTTGCTCTTGCCATCGCCAAGCCTGCCCATGCGGCGGGCTCGTCAATGCCGTGGGAGGCACCGCTCCAGTCGATCCTCGAGTCCATCCAGGGCCCCGTCGCCAAGATCGTGGCGGTCATGATCATCATCGCCACCGGTCTGGCGCTGGCGTTCGGCGACACGTCGGGCGGCGCGCGGCGCATGATCCAGATCGTGTTCGGCCTGTCGATCGCCTTTGCGGCCTCCTCCTTCTTCCTGTCGTTCTTCTCGTTCGGCGGCGGGGCGCTGGTGTGATGGGGGGTCTAATGGAGACCGCGGCGCCCGAAGCTATGCCGGGCTATGTCGTTCCGGTTCACCGCGCGCTGACCGAGCATATCCTGCTTGGCGGCGCTCCGCGCGGGCTGGCGATCGCCAATGCGACGCTGGCGGCCGCGATCGGGCTTGGCCTCCGGCTGTGGATCGCCGGGG
>NZ_JAIEPN010000151.1 GCF_019748365.1 Novosphingobium sp. | reverse complement strand
CCGCCGGAAGACGCGCGCATCGTGGCGGAAGAGCAGTTCGGCCCGGTCATGCCGCTGATGAAGTTCTCGAGCGACGATGAAGTGATCGCACGCGCGAACAACTCGGAATACGGCCTTGCCGGCGCGGTGTGGACCAAGGACACCGACCGCGGCGTGAAGATTGCCGAGCAGCTCGAAACCGGCACTGTGTGGATCAACGAGTTCCTCCACCTCTCGCCCTTCGCGCCCTTCGGCGGCCACAAGCAGTCCGGCTTCGGCGCCGAATACGGCATCGAGGGCCTGAAGGAGTTCACCTATAGCCAGGTGATCACCGTCAAGAAGGACGCGCTCGTCTGAGCCACGATTGAATGACCAGCAGCCCCGGCGACCTCGTGGTCGTCGGGGCTTCTTTCAAGGAATTGCCTGGTGCCCATCGACATTTCGAAGATCAAAGCCATCGACGTGCACGTGCATGCCGAGGTTTCGTGCCACGATCCGGAAGATCCGGTGATGGGGAAGTTCTTCGATGCGGCATCGGCCTATTTCAAGGCCCCGCGCGAGCGGCCCAAGATGCCCGAGATTGTCGAGATCTACCGCGAGCAGCAGATCGCTTTCTGCATGTTCACGGTCGATGCCGAAAGCGGCATGGGCGCGAAGCGGGTCTCGAATTACGAAGTCGCCGAAATGGCGCTCAAGAACGATGACATCTGCATCGCGTTTGCCTCGATCGATCCGCACAAGGGCAAGTTCGGCGCGCGCGAGGCGCGCGATCTGATCGAGAATTACGGGGTCAAGGGCTTCAAGTTCCACGGCATCGTGCAGGATTGCCACCCGGCGGACCGCGTGGCTTGGCCGATCTACGAAGTGATAGCCGAATATGGCTTCCCGGCGATCTTCCACACCGGCCATTCCGGCATGGGCACCGGCATGCGCGGCGGCGGCGGGATGCGGCTCAAGTATGGCCAGCCGATCCTGATCGACGATGTTGCGGTCGATTTCCCCGACATGAAGATCATTCTTGCGCACCCTTCGTGGCCCTGGGTTGACGAGAGCCTTTCGATGGCGCTGCACAAGGACAATGTGTTCATCGACTTGTCCGGCTGGTCGCCGAAGTACTTCGCGCCGCAGATCATCCAGTATGCCAACACCCAGCTGAAGCATAAGATGCTGTTCGGCAGCGATTTTCCGCTGATTCACCCGCAGAAGTGGATCGATGCGGCGCTCAAGGTCGGCTTCCGCGAGGATGTGCTGCCGGGCATCATGAAGGACAATGCTGTGCGGCTGCTCGGGCTGGCCTGAGCGGACGATGGCAGACCCGGCCGATATTCGCGGCTGGCAGCGGCTGAGCGATGATGTGACCACCTCCGGACGGCTGGAGGAGCACGATGTTGCGCGGCTGGCGGCGCTGGGCGTGCAGCAGGTGATCAATCTCGCGCTCGATAGCCATCCCGATGCGCTTGCGGATGAAGGCGGGAAGCTGGCGGCCGCGGGCATCGGCTACACGCATATTCCGGTGCCGTTCGATGCGCCGAATGACACGCATTTCGCAGCCTTTCGCGCCGTGCTGGAACAGGCGCCGAAGCCGCTCCACGTGCATTGCATCATGAACTGGCGGGTTTCTGCGTTCTTCTACCGCTTGCACCGCGACGTTCTGGGCATGGCCGAAGACGAGGCGCGCGCCCTGATGCAGCAGCAGTGGGAGCCGGACCGCAGCGACAGGCCGGAATGGGCGGTCTGGGCGCAGTTCATCGCGCCGAGGGCAGTCTGATGGATTTCGCGGGCCAGCACGTGGTGATTACCGGCGCTTCCACCGGCATTGGCCGGGCGACAGCGGCGCGCGTGGTGCGCGGCGGCGCGCGGGTCACGCTGATCGCGCGGCGGGGTGAATTGCTGGCGGACTTGTGCGCCGAACTCGGCGCGGGCGCAGGCTGGGCGGCGGCTGATGTGGGCCAGCAGGATCAGCTGGTTGCAGCACTTGAGAGCGCGGTTGCGCAGCACGGGCCTATCGATGCCCTGTTCCTCAATGCAGGAACGGGCGGCACATTTGCGCCGCTGGAAGCCTACTCGGACGAGAATTTCGAAGCGCTAATGGCGGTCAACATGAGGTCCGCGTTCTGGGCGGTGCGCCATGTGCTGCCGGCAATGAAGGCGCGCCGGGCGGGAGCGATCCTGATCACCGGCAGCCTTGCCTCGGAGCGCGGCATGGCGATGAACGTGGGCTATGTGATGAGCAAGCACGCGGTGCTGGGCCTTGCGCGGGCGGCGGCGCTGGAGGGGGCGGCGCATGGTGTGCGCGTCAATTGCCTGGTGCCCGGGTTCATCGAGACGCCGCTTCTGGACGGCGTGCCGGCAGAGCAACTGACGTCGCTCGCCGCCAATGTGCCGCAGCAACGGCTGGGCAGCGCGGCCGATGTGGCGGAAGTCGCCGCCTTCCTGCTTTCACGCGCTGCCGCGCATGTCACCGGCCAGTCCTGGGCGGTGGACGGCGGCGTGCTGGGTACTCTCGCAATCAGGTGAACCGATGGCCCTCAAATACTACCACGCCGAACCGCTGGCGAATTCGCTGAAGTCGATGGCCCCGCTCAAGGAGAAGGGGCTCGACTACGAAAGCATCTACGTCGATCTGCACAAGTTCGAGCAGCACCAGCCGTGGTTCACCGCGATCAACCCCGAGGGGCAGGTACCCGTGCTCGATCACGACGGCACGATCATCACGCACACCACGGTGATCAACGAGTATCTCGAAGACGTGTTTCCCGATGCGCAGCCGGCCGATGGCCCGCTGCGGCCGCGCGATGCGGTGGGGGCGGCGCGGATGCGCTATTGGAACAAGTTTGTCGACGAGCAGGTGATGAACTTCGTCTCGATGCACGGCTGGCACCGCATGGTGGGCGTGATCGCGCGCAATATCGAGAGCGGGGAGTTCGAGAAGCTGCTGGAGAACATTCCGCTGCCCGATCAGCGCAAGAAGTGGGCTACGGCGCGGTCGGGCTTTTCGGAGGCTGATCTCGCCAATGCTACGGCGAAAATCGAGTACGCGGTGGACAAGGTGGAGAAGCAGCTGGCGGAAACGCCGTGGTTGGCAGGCGCGACCTACACGCTGGCGGACATCAATTTCTATGCGCACTGCGGGATGATGGTGGAACGGATGTTTCCCGAAATGGAGATTGGGAAGCGCGCGCCGCGGCTGGTCGAATGGCGTGATCGGGTGACGGCGCGGCCGGGCATGGCGGCAGCATTGAAGAGCGAGGACCGCACTGCACCGGGCCTGCGCACCTGGTCGGGGCATGTGCGCTGATGGCTGGGTTCGTTCTGATCCATGGTTCGTGGCATGGCGGTTGGTGTTTCGATCCGGTCGCCGAATTGCTGCGCGCGCGCGGGCATACGGTTGTCGCGCCGACCCTGCCGGCGATGGGCGGCAGCGCGGAGGAAATGGCCGCGATCACGCTGGGTGAATGGGGCGAATTTGCTGCGCAGCATTGCTGCGATCTGAAGGCACAGCTGGGCGGCGCGCCGGTCGTGCTGGCGGGGCATTCGCGCGGTGGGCTGGTCGTCAGCACGGCGGCGGAGCGTGATCCTGAGGCGATGGATGCGCTGGTCTATGTGTGCGCGATGATGCTGCCTTCGGGAGTCTCGCGGGCCGAGTTCAAGGGCCTCGAAGAGCCCAATCCCGATTTCGATGCGATCATCAGCAAGGTGCATGGCGGGGTGGCGACAGTGGTCGATCCGGCGCGGGCCGGGCCGGTTTTCGCGCAGCTCTCGCCGCCGGAGCTGGTGGCGGGCGTGCTGCCGCGCTTGCTCGCCGAGCCGCATGGGCCGCGTTCGGAGCCATTGCGATTGACGGCGGAGCGGTGGGGCAGTCTGCCGAGGACTTATGTCGAATGCACAGCGGACCGCACCATTCCCATCAAAAGCCAGCGGCGGATGCAGGCCATGTCGCCCGGTGCACGGGTGGTGACGCTGGACGCCGATCACAGCCCCTATCTCTCGCGCCCGGTGGAATTGGCCGATGCGCTGGAAGGGGCGATTCCGGCCTGAGCGGAGACGTGCCATGCGCGAAGTGAGGCTCAGTCCGCAGGGCGATTTCGACAACGCGGCGCGGGATTACGCGCATATCACCGCGCATCCGCTGACTGCCGCGATGGGGGCGGAGATCACCGGCGTGCGGCTGGGGGATGATCTTGCGCCGGAAGCCTTTGACGAGATCCGCGATGCGCTGTGGCGGCACAAGATGGTGTTCCTGCGGGACCAGCACCTCACGCATTCGGAGCATGAGGCGTTCAGCGCACGGTTCGGGCCATTCGCGGTCGATGCCTATACGCAAGGTGTGGAGGGGCATCGCAATGTCCATCCGCTGATCAAGGAAGCCGACACGAAGACCAAGGCGCTGTTCGGCAGCGGCTGGCACACGGATTCGCCGTTCCTCGACGAGCCACCCTCGGTGACGATCCTGCGCGCGGTGGAAGTGCCGCCTTATGGCGGGGATACCGTCTGGGCGGATACGCAGCTGGCGTGGCGGATGCTGAGCCCGACAATGCAGGCCATGCTGCGCTCGCTGCGGGTGCATATGTCGGCCGAGGCCAACATGCTGACGCAGGAGCGGATCAGCGGCAAGCCGATGGCCTTTGCCAATGAGGACAGGCGCACGTCGGCCATTCAGGGCAATTTCCACCCGCTGGTGCGCACCCATCCCATCACCGGGCTGCCCTCGCTCTACGTGGACGAGGCTTATGCGGTCGGGATCGAGGGCATGACCGAGGAGGAAAGCCGCCCGATCCTCGATTTCCTGACGCGGCATATCACGCAAGCCGGCTTCACCTGCCGCCTGCGCTGGGAGCCCGGCATGATCGCGCTATGGGACAACCGCGCCGCGCTCCATCTGGCGCCGAATGATTATGACGGGTTTCGGCGGGAGATGTACCGGACGACGATGGCGGGGGAGCGGCCGTAGTAGGGGGCTCGTGCTTGCCGCTCTGGATTCCCGCCTTCGCGGGAATGACGAGTTTCCCTAACCTTCGTCATTCCCGCGAAGGCGGGAATCCAGAGCGGGCAGACGCGTCCCTCAATCCCCGAAGAAATTGAGTTCCAGCAGCACGTTGTTGGGATCACTGACGAAGATCTGCCTGAGGCCGATGGCGTCTACGGTGTTAAGCTGGAAGGGCGTGCCAAGCTTGCCGACGCGTTCCATCAGTTCTTCATAGCCCGAGCAGTTCAGCGCAACATGATGCACTGCGCCTGTCAGCGCGCCGGGCTCCACATGGCGGTCGAAGGCGCGGGGGCAATCGACCGAGTTGATATGGACGATGGCCTTGCCGCCCACATCGTACATCCACTGCGCGTTCTCGGGCGTCAGCGGCGGGGGCGCGTTGCGGCGTTCGAGGTTGAGCAGCGCCTTGTAGAACTCGGCGGTCTCGTCGAGCTTGTCGGTGATCACATTGACGTGATCGAGCCAGTTGACCTGCATTCTCGCGCTCCTTGCCGATTTGCGCGGAAGCATAGGCACCGGATCGGACCAGTGCAACGCGGGGCGGGTGTAACCGGCCACAGCGTGCGGGCGAATTTCACCGCATGGCACTTCATCCCACCGCCTTCATCGCCGGGCCTTCGGGCGCCTGGCGGGTCACCAGCATCCAGGCTTTTCGCGGTGAGAGCCTGCCGATGGCGCCAGCCTTGCGGATCAGCGAGGCATCGCGTGCGGGCGATGGTGACGGGTGGATGCTGCGCGGGACGGCGAGCAATCTGCGCTACACTTCGCAGGAGGGCGTCAGCGAGCTGCGCGCGGTGCAATCGGGGCTGGGCCGTCCGCAGGCGACCTGTGCCGCGTTGATCCCGATCAGCAAGAGCGCGGCGTGGTGGGCCCTGGCGCAGGACGAGCGCATGGGCGTGTTTCAGCGCGCCAAGCACCATGCGATCGGGCTGCCCTATGTCCGTCCGGTCGCCCGCGCGCTTTACCACTCACGCGATCTGGGCGAGCCGTTCGATTTCCTCACGTGGTTCGAATTCGCGCCGGAGGACGAGCCCGCATTCGACCACTTGCTGGCTGAACTGCGGGCATCCGAGGAATGGGGCTACGTCGAGCGCGAGGTGGACATCCGTCTCACCCGCGCCTGACGCAGCGGACCATCAGCTGCGGAACACCACCGTCTTGTTGCCGTTGAGCAGCGCGCGGTCTTCCAGATGCAGCCGCACCGCTTCGGCCAGCACGCGGCGCTCGACATCGCGGCCCTTGCGGACGAGATCATCCGGCGTGTCCGCATGGGTCACGGTCGTCACGTCCTGGTGGATGATCGGACCTTCGTCGAGGTCGGTCGTCACGTAGTGGCCGGTCGCGCCGATCATCTTCACGCCGCGCGCATGGGCCTGGTGATAGGGCTTGGCACCCTTGAAGCTCGGCAGGAACGAGTGGTGGATGTTAATGCAGCGCCCGTTGAGGAACGAGGCCATGTCGTCTGACAGGATCTGCATGTAGCGGGCAAGGACGACGAGCTCGGCGCCGGTTTCGGTCACGATGGCCTTCACCTGCGCTTCCTGCTGCGGCTTGGTGTCCTTGGTGATCGGCAGGTGGTGATAGGGCACATCGCCCAGCAGCGTGATGTTGAGCGCTTCCTTGGGGTGGTTGCCGATGATCGCGACGACTTCCATCGGCAGCTCGCCGATGCGGGTGCGATAGAGCAGATCGCCGAGGCAGTGATCGAACTTGCTGACCATGAGCACGGTGCGGCGCTTCTTTGAAGCATCGCGCATCGTCCATTCCATGCCGAACTGCTCGGCCACTGGCGCGAAGGCGCTGCGCAGCGTGGTCTCGTCGCCCGAGCCCGGATCGAGCACGACGCGCATGAAGAACTGGCCACTTTCGGTATCGTCGAACTGCTGTGCCTCGAGGATATTGGCCCCGGCTTCGTAGAGGTTTCCGGTCACCCGGGCGACAATCCCCGGCTTGTCCTCGCACGAAAGCGTCAGGATCACTGGTGCAGTCATTCAAATCTCTCCCGTACATTGGTGGGCAGCGCGCCCCCATAGGCGCCGCTGCCGTTCACCGCCAGCCGTGCAGCATGTCCCGCATGGGGGCTGCACAATTTGGCATTGCGAATCTGTCGTGATATTGTATGTGTTGCATACAAATTTCAACCAGCCATTTGCAATCGGGAGAGACAGCGTGGCAGCGAACCTCGAAGAGGTCCTTCAGGGCCAGTCCAACATCGTTGAAATGCTGCGCAATTCGCAGCTGGGTGCCTACGTCTACCCGGTGGTGGCGCCGGAGTTCTCCAACTGGCGGAGCGAGCAGTGGGCGTGGCAGCACTCGGCGGTGCTGTTCGATCAGTCGCACCACATGGTGAACCTCTACATCCGCGGCAAGGACGCGGGCAAGCTGCTCTCGGATACCATGATCAACAGCTCGAAGGGCTGGAGCGTCAACAAGGCCAAGCAGTACGTGCCGACGACGCCCTATGGCCACGTGATCGGCGATGGCATCATCTTCTGGGAAGAAGAGGAAAGCTTCACCTACGTCGGCCGCGCGCCGGCTTCGAACTGGCTGCGCTATCACGGCGCGACCGGCGGCTACGATGTCGAGATCGAGCTCGATGACCGTTCGCCGATGCGCCCGATGGGCAAGCCCGTCACCCGCAAGGAATGGCGCTTCCAGATCCAGGGTCCGCAGGCGTGGAACGTGATCGAGAAGCTCCATGGCGGCCCGCTGGAGCAGCTCAAGTTCTTCAACATGAGCACGATGAACATTGCCGGAAAGACCGTGCGCACGCTGCGCCACGGCATGTCGGGCGCGCCGGGCCTCGAAATCTGGGGTCCCTATGCCGAGCAGGAAGAAATCCGCGCCGCCATTCTGGAAGCGGGCAAGGAATTCGGCCTGATCGCTTGCGGCAGCCGCGCCTATCCTTCGAACACGCTGGAATCGGGCTGGATCCCCTCGCCGCTGCCCGCGATCTACACCGGCGAAAAGCTCAAGGGCTTCCGCGAGTGGCTGGGTGCCGACAGTTATGAGGCGACCGGTTCGATCGGCGGCTCGTTCGTCTCGGACAATATCGAGGACTACTACCTCAATCCGTGGGAGCTGGGTTACGGCCCGTTCGTCAAGTTCGACCACGACTTCCATGGCCGCGAGGCGCTGGAAGCCCTGAACCCCGCCGAGCAGCGCAAGAAGGTGACGCTGGCGTGGAACCCGGAAGACATGGCGAAGATCACCGCTTCGCTGTTCAACCCGGATGGCGATCAGTACAAGTTCTTCGACGTGCCGCTGGCGAACTATGCCTCGTCGAACTACGACCGCGTCGTCGATGCGGGCGGCAAGACGGTCGGCCTCTCGATGTTCACCGGCTATTCCTACAACGAGAAGCAGGCGCTTTCGCTCGCCACGGTCGATCCGGAAATCCCGGTCGGCACCGAAGTGCGCGTGGTGTGGGGCGAAGAGAACGGTGGCACGCGCAAGACCACGGTCGAACCGCACAAGCAGATCGAAGTGCGCGCGATCGTTTCCTCGGTGCCCTACAGCCGCGTGGCGCGTGAGAACTACGCCGAAGGCTGGCGCACCGGGCGCTGATTTAGAGCAGACCTGAGCCCCCGCTGGGGAGGGGTTGGGAGTGGGGGTACGGCATCGCCTGAAAGCGCCGCGCACCCCCACCCAGCCTCCCCCGAACGGGGGAGGGGCCGGTTGCTTTTGTGGAGAGCTTTGCGCCATGGCCGCAGCACTGATTCATCCCAACTGGGACAAGCCGCCGCTCGGGATTACCGACGGCTTCAGCCTGGAAATGACCGCGAAGGACGAAGCTTCCTTGCGTGAAGCCGCGCCGCTGATCCCGGTCGATACGCCGATTGCGGTGACCTTCCTGCCCGGCGAGGATGTTGCCGCGCGCGTGAAGGCGACGGTGGCCGTGCGCGAGCTTGGTTTCGAGCCCATGCCGCACTTTTCGGCGCGGCGGATCACTTCGGAGGATGACTTCGAGGGCTATCTGAAGGCGGTGGTCGAGCAGGCCGGCGTCTCGCGCGCGTTCATCGTGGCGGGCGACCCGCCCGAGCCGGTGGGGCCTTACTTCGATACCTCGGCGCTGATCGCCACGGGGGCGTTCGAGCGCAGCGGGATCAAGGCCATCGGCATTGGCGGCCACCCGGAAGGCCATCCCAACATGACCGAGCAGCAGTGCTGGGACGTGCTGGTGAAGAAGGCCACCGAGATCGAGGCGCGCGGGATGGCGCCGTTGATCGTCACGCAGTTCGGGTTTGATCCCGATGCATTTCTGGCATGGCTGCTGAAGCTGCGCGCGCTGGGCATCGATGCGCCGGTGCGGATCGGTGTGCCGGGGCCTGCCGGGATCAAGCGGCTGCTGGCCTTTGCCGCGCGCTGCGGCGTGGGCGCCTCGACCGCGGTGCTGAGGAAGTACGGGATTTCGGTGACGAACCTGCTGGGAAGCGCCGGGCCGGACAAGCTGGTTGATGCATTTGCCCGCGGCCTCGGCCCTGAGCATGGCCGCGTGCGGCTGCACTTCTATCCCTTTGGCGGCATGGTGAAGACGCTGGAATGGATCCACGGCTACAACGCGAAACACGGGATTTCGGCATGACCGACTATGTGCTGGTGCATGGCGCCTGGGGCGGCAGCTGGGGCTACGACCGGCTGGCGTCGGATCTGCGCGCGGCCGGGCACCGTGTCGTGCTGGCGCAGCTGACCGGCCTCGGCACGCGCAAGGGCGAATTTCATCCCGGCATCACGCTGACGACGCATATCGACGATGTGTGCAATCAGATCGCCTCGGCCGGCATCGACACGTTCGTGCTGGTCGGCCATTCCTATGGCGGCATGATCGTGACCGGTGTGGCGACGCGGCTTGGGGCGCGGATCAAGGCGCTGGTTTACCTCGATGCGTTCCTGCCGCAGGACGGGCAATCGCTGTGGGACCTGACCGGCGAGTGGGAACACAACCATTACATCGGCAGCCAGAAGTTCACTCCGGGCGCGGTCGCCCCGCTGCCGGGCGTGGCGCATCCGCTGCTCTCGCCCCATCCGCTGCTCAGCCTGGTCGAGGCGGTGAAGTTCACCGGCGAGGAGGCCAAAGTCGGGCGGAGGATCTATGTGTTCGCTAATGCGTGGGAACCAACGCCGTTCCGCAAGTTCGTGGCGCGCGTGACCACCGAGAAAGGCTGGGAGTACCACGAGGCCAAGGCCGGGCACGACGTGATGGGCGATCAGCCCGAGCAGACTCTGCAGATCCTGCTGGGCTGCGCTTGAGTTTTAGACTGAGCTTTCAGCAAATATGCTCGTCGGCCCGTGCTTGACACGGGCCTTGGCTTTTCTTCCGGGCGCCGCGCCGGAAGTGCAGCCCAGCCCCGTGTCAAGCACGGGGCGACGGGAAGGTGATGGAGGCGCTCAGAATTTCGCTTCGCGCGATTTGCGCCGTGCCTCGGCGAAAGCATCGCGGCGGAACTTCTCGAAGGCGACACGCTGGTCGTGGCCGGGGTCCTTCGGGTAGTCCTGATATTCCGCGATGATCTCGTCGAAGATCTCGCGCATCTCTTCCTTGTGATCGGGGTGGCTGAAGATGTGGAGGCGGTTGGCCCTCATCGCCTCGATCACGCGCGCGCCGATGACATCGGGCTCCATGCCGAATTCGTGGATGCCGGCAAGGCGCTCGACGGCTTCGCTGTTCACCGGCTTCATCGCGCTCTTGAGCTCGTCGGGCCGGATATCGTCGCTGGCGTAGATATAGCTTTTGACAAGGCCCGGGCAGAGCACCGAAACGCCGATTTCATACTGCAGCAGCGAATAGTGCAGCGATTCCGAAAGGCCGCGCACGGCGAACTTGGTGGTGTTGTAGATGCCCGGCGTGCCCGCGGCGAGGAAGGCAGCCATCGAGGCGGTGTTGACGACATGACCGCCCTTCTGCTCGCCCGCCTTCACCCGCGCGACCATGCGGGGAACGAAGGTCATCACCCCGTTGATCACGCCGTGCAGGTTGACGCCCATCAGCCAGTCCCAATCGTCGAACGAGCTTTCCTCGATCGGCTGGAACAGGTTGACGCCCGCGTTGTTGCACAGGATCGAGACGGGGCCGAACTTTGCCTCCACTTCGTCCGCCGCCGCCTTGAAGCCATCGCGGCTGGCGACATCGAGCTGGACGCCTATGACCTCGCGGTTGTCGAGGCTGGCGAGGGCCTTGTCGATCGAATCCTGCCGGATATCGGCGATGGCGACCTTGCAGCCTTCATTGAGAAGCTGCCGGACGAGCCCGATGCCGACGCCGTTGGCGCCGCCGGTGACGAAGGCGGTGCGGCCTGCGAAGTCTTTCATGCTCCGGCTCCTTCTGCGCGCGCGGCCTTCAGCGCGTCCTGCCGGGCAATCTCGGCGGTGATCGCCGGATTGCGGAACAGCATCGCGAAGGTCTGCTTGTAATCGGGGTTTTCGGGGAGGTGCGTCTGCACCGCCGCCGTGGTGGCCTCGCCGCGCTCGCGCACGCCGTCGAGGAATTCGCTGTGGGTGAGGATGTAGAGTTCGTCGTTCAGGATGCCCTGCAGCACCCGCTCGCCCACTTCTTCCTTGGTTTGGTAGAGGTGCATGAAGTTGCCGCCCGAAGCGCGGCGCTTGTCCGCTTCCGCATAGCCGGTTTCGGCAAGATCGGCCGGGCGGGTCTTGCCGGCCTCAGCGATGTTCGATTGCACCGCGCCGGGGCAGAACGCCGAGCAGATAACGCCGCGCGATTCGAGTTCGGGGCGCATGCACTCCATCATCGCGGTGACGGCCGCCTTGCCCGAGGAATAGATCGTGGTGCCACCGACGGGCACGAGCGCCGACATCGAGGCGGTGTTGACGATGTGCCCGCCTTCGCCATGTGCAAGGATGCGCGGCAACACGGTGACGATGCCATTGATTGTGCCGCCCAGATTGACGCCCATCACCCAGTCCCAATCGGCAAAGGTGGCGAGTTCGGTCGGGCCGACGACCGCGACGCCGGCGTTGTTGCACAGGATGTGGATCTTGCCGAACTTTGCCTCGGCCGCATCGGCTGCGGCGGCAAAGGCGGCGCGGTCGGTCACGTCGAGCTTGAGGGCCAGGACCCGGTCCCCGCCCGCGAGTTCGGCCTCGGCGGCGGCGAGGTGGTCGTCGCGGATATCGGCGATCGTCACGTTCATCCCGGCGCCGAGCAGCGCCTTGGCGATGCCGAGGCCGATGCCGCTGGCGCCGCCGGTGATGAAGGCTGTCTTGCCGGGGAGGTTCTGCATGATCGCTCTCCTGGGGTTGGTGGAGCCTTTTGCGATTCCACCATTTGTTAGATTGCCTTTTCTATTCACCACGCCGAGATTGTATGCAAGACTAACAATTGTTCGAGATGAAAAAGGCCGTCCGAATCCAAGCGGCGCCTACCGGACGAGAGGAGTGATGATGGCGGGTCCGACGGTTGTGGCCGATCCGGAAGCGGCGGCAGGCGCGGGAGGGATGCGCGAATGGCCCTCAACCGGGGCGGCTTATTGGGCGCTCACGGTGATCGTGCTGGCGACCTTCATGACCTTCTTCGATGCGGTGACGTTCGGCATGCTGGCCGAGCGGATCAAGCACGACTTCGGCCTCACCGATTCGCAGCTGGGCTTTCTTGCGGGGCCGGCGAGCATCATCTGCTACCTCTTCGTCGGCATTCCGCTGGCACGGCTCGCCGATATCTATCCGCGCAAATATGTGCTGGCGGGCGGGGCGGCGGCGGTTGGCCTGATCATCTCGCTCGGCGGGCTGGCGCAAAGTTTCACCCAGTTCGTCGGCAGCCGCGTGTTTCTGGCGGCGGGCGGATCGGCGCATGCGCCCTCCTCATACTCGCTGCTCGCCGATGCCTTTCCGCCCAAGACGCTGACGCGCGCCTTTGCGCTGCTGCAGTTCGGCTTCATCGGCGGGACGGTGCTGGGGCCGCTGATCGGCGGCAAGCTGGTGGTGATGTCCGCCAGCTGGGCGCCGACCGTGCTGGGGCCGCTGACCATTCGCGGCTGGCAATGGATCCTCATCGTGATGGGCCTGCCGGGCCTGCTGGTCGGCCTGCTGTTCCTCACCGTGAAGGAGCCGAAGCGCATTGCGCCCGCTACCGATGCGCCCAAGGTTCCCGCCGATGCCGGGTTTGGTCGGCGGGTGCTGACGTTCATGGGCCTCGATGCCCTGCGCGCGATCAATGCCAAGCCCCGCGTCTACTATCCGCTGTTCGGCGCACTGGCGCTGAGCGCGATCGAGACGTTCGGGCTGCAGTTCTGGCGCGTGCCGTTCATGGTGCGCACGTTCGGCTGGAACGAGGCGCAGATCGGCGCGGCGCTGAGCGTGACGGTGCTGGCGGGCTCGCTTTCCGGCCTGCTGCTGGGCAGCGTGATGGTCGAATGGCTGGCGAAGCGGCACAAGGACGCCAACGTGCGCGCCGCCGCGATCTGCTTCACCGGCACAACGGTTTGCACGATTGCCGCGCTGCTGATGCCGACGCCCTGGGCCGCGATGATCCTGTTCGGGATGTCGGCGATGTTTGGACTGGCAGGCGCAGTGCCGCAGAACGCCGCGGTGCAACGCGTGGCGCCCAACGACATGCGCGGGCAGGTGACGGCGCTCTACCTGTTCATGTTCACCTTCTTCGGCGCGATGGGCAGCTTCGTTGTCGGCCGCGTGCAGGACATGGTGATCGGCGATCCGACCCAGTTGTGGAAGGCGCTGCTGATCACTGCGAGCGTGCTTTTGCCGCTCGCCACCCTGCTGATGATCCGCGCGATCGGTCCCTACCGCGCGGAAGTGGAACGGCTGGAAGCTGCCGGGCTCTGAACAAACCGCGTTGACAGCAGCGCGCCGGATCGCGATTGTTAGGTATACGAACTAATTGGGAGAAGCCGATGTCCGAAGACCGTATTGCCGCGCTGGAAGGCAAGCTGGCCGAGCTGGAGCGCCGCCTCACCGTGCGCGAGGACGAGCTTGATATCCGCAAGCTGCAGCACCTCTATGGCTATCTGATCGACAAGTGCCTGTACCTCGAGACGGCGGACCTCTTCACCGACGATGGCGAAGTGCGCTTCTTCGGCGGGATCTGGAAGGGCAAGGAAGGCGTCAAGCGGCTCTATTGCGAGCGGTTCCAGAAGCGCTTCACCTATGGGAACAACGGCCCGATCGACGGCTTCCTGCTCGATCACCCGCAACTGCAGGACATCATCCATATCCAGCAGGACGGCGTGACGGCGCTCGCCCGCGCGCGTTCGATGATGCAGGCCGGGCGCCACAAGGACTATGAAGGCGATGCCCCCCATCTGAAGGCGCGCCAGTGGTGGGAAGGCGGCATTTACGAGAACACCTACAAGAAGGTGGACGGCGTGTGGCGCATCCACATCCTCAACTACATGCCGCAATGGCACGCCGATTTCGAACACGGCTGGGCCAACACGCCGCACGAATATGTGCCGTTCCCCAAGGTCACCTATCCCACTGACCCGACCGGGCCTGACGCGCTGATCGAAGATCACTGGCTCTGGCCGACGCACAAGCTGGTGCCCTTCCACATGCCGCATCCGGTGACCGGCGAGGAAATCGTGGCGCAGCGCTGGCAGGGTGATATCGACCGGGAAAAGGCCAAGGGCTGAAGGCCCACCCCCGACCCCTCCCGCAAGCGGGAGGGGGGCAAGAAAAGCTGGAGATATGGGCGTGACCGCTTACCCATCGCTGCACATGATCATCGCCGGGGAGCGTGTTTCCGGCGGAGGGCGACGCACCCATGCGGTGGTCAATCCCGCGACGGGTGAGACCCTGGCCGAGCTGCCGCTGGCCGATGCCGCCGATCTCGACCGCGCGCTGGAAGCGGCGCAGCGGGGGTTCAAGCTGTGGCGCAAATCGACACCGCAGCAGCGCGCCGCCGTGCTCAATGGCGCGGCGCGGCTCATGCTGGAGCGGCAGGAAGACCTCGCCCGGATCGCCACGCTGGAGCAGGGCAAGCCGCTGGCGGAAGCGCGCATCGAAGTGCTGATGAACATTGGGCTGTTCCAGTTCTACGCGGGCGAGGTGTTCCGCCTCTATGGCCGCGCGCTGGTGCGGCCGGAGGGCCTGCGCTCGACGGTGACGCACGAGCCGGTCGGGCCGGTGGCGGCCTTCGCGCCGTGGAACTTCCCGCTGGGCAATCCGGGGCGCAAGCTCGGCGCGCCGATTGCGGCGGGCTGTTCGGTGATCCTGAAGGCGGCGGAGGAGACCCCGGCTTCGGCGCTGGGCGTGCTGCAGTGCCTGCTCGATGCGGGGCTGCCGGCGGACGTGGCGCAGGCGGTGTTCGGCGTGCCTGATGAAGTGAGCCGGCATCTGCTTGGCTCGCCGGTGATCCGCAAGCTGAGCTTCACCGGCTCGACCGTGGTGGGCAAGCACCTGGCCAAGCTCGCCGCCGAAGACATGAAGCGCACGACGATGGAACTGGGCGGGCATGGCCCGGTGCTGGTGTTCGGCGACAGCGATCTGGACCGGGTGCTCGATACGGTTGTGCCGCACAAGTACCGCAATGCCGGGCAGGTCTGCGTGAGCCCGACGCGCTTCATTGTCGAGGAAAGCGCTTACCACCGCTTCCGCAATGCCTTTGCCGAGCGGGCGAGGGCGATCACTGTCGGCAATGGGCTGGATGATGCGACGCGCATGGGGCCGATGGCCAACCCGCGCCGTCCTGAAGCGATGGACCGCCTGATTGGCGATGCCGTCTCGCGCGGGGCGACGCTCCACACCGGCGGCGAGCGAATCGGCAATGCCGGTTATTTCTATGCGCCTTCGGTGCTGTCGGACATTCCGCTGGATGCGCTGATAATGAACGAGGAACCGTTCGGCCCTGTGGCGCTGATCAACCGCTATGCCGATGAGGAAGCGATGATCGCCGAGGCCAATCGCCTGCCTTATGGCCTTGCCGCATACGCCTGGACTACCGATGGCAAGCGCCAGCAGCGCCTCGCGCGCGAGATCGAGGCCGGGATGGTGGGCATCAACACGACGATGATCGGCGGTTCGGATTCGCCCTTCGGCGGCGTGCGCTGGTCGGGCCATGGATCGGAAGACGGGCCGGAGGGCGTGCTCGCCTGCATGGTGACCAAGGCGGTCCACGAAGGATAAGGACAAGAGGATGACCGAACTCAAGACTGGCGGCGACAAGGGCTACTTGCGCATCGCCACCGAGGAAGCCTTTGCCACGCAGGAACAGATCGACGTGTTCCTGCGCATGATCCGCGATGGCACCGCGGACAAGGGGATGGTCTCGCTCTGGGGTTTCTATGCCACGAGCCCTTCTGAACGCGCGATGCAGATCATGGAGCGGCTGCTCGATCTGGGTGAGCGGCGGATTGCCGACATGGACGCGACAGGGATCGACAAGGCGATCCTCGCGCTGACCTCGCCGGGCGTGCAGCCGATGCTTGATGTGGAGGAAGCGAGGGGCATTGCGACGCGAGCCAACGACCGTCTGGCAGAGGCCTGCGCGAAGTATCCGGACCGCTTCATCGGGCTTGGCACCGTGGCGCCGCAGGACCCGGAATGGTCCGCAGCGGAAATCCGGCGCGGGGCAGCCGAGCTAGGCTTCAAGGGCATTCAGATCAACAGCCACACGCAGGGCGAGTATCTCGACGACCCCAAGTTCGATCCGATCTTCCGCGCGCTCGTCGATGTGGGCCAGCCGCTCTATATCCATCCGGCCACATCGCCCGACAGCATGATCGGGCCGATGCTGGAAGCCGGGCTCGACGGCGCGATCTTCGGCTTCGGGGTGGAGACGGGCATGCACTTGCTGCGCCTCATCACCATCGGCATCTTCGACAAGTACCCGGACCTGCAGATCATGGTCGGCCATATGGGCGAGGCGCTGCCTTACTGGCTCTACCGTCTGGACTACATGCACCAGGCCGGCGTGCGCTCGCAGCGCTATGAGCGGATGAAGCCGCTGAAGAAGACCATCGCCGAATACATGCGCTCCAACGTGCTGATCACCAATTCGGGCATGGCGTGGGAACCGGCGATCAAGTTCTGCCAGCAGGTGGTGGGCGAGGACCGCGTGCTCTATGCGATGGACTATCCCTATCAGTATGTGGCGGATGAAGTGCGCGCGATGGACGCGATGGACATGAGCGCCGAGACCAAGAAGAAGTTCTTCCAGACCAATGCCGAGCGCTGGTTCAAGCTCTGACCTGAAGGAGAGACCGATGATCTACGCAGTCGCAGGTGCTTCGGGACAATTGGGTCAGCTCGTGCTGGCGGCCCTCGTGGCCAAGGTCGGCGCGGCAAACGTTGTCGCGCTGGTGCGCAATCCGGCCAAGCTGGCAGATGCCGCGGCAGCAGGCGTTTCGGTGCGGGCGTTTGATTACGATGCGGTCGATGCGGCTGCGCTGGAAGGCGTGGACCGGTTGCTGCTCATTTCGGCCAACGAAGTGGGCAAGCGCGGACCGCAGCATCAGGCGGTGATCGATGCGGCGAAGGCAGCGGGCGTCGGGCTGATGGCCTATACCTCGATCCTGCATGCGCCCACTTCGACGATCGGCCTTGCCGAGGAACACCGTGCGACCGAGGCGGCGCTGGCGGCGAGCGGCGTGCCGCACATCCTGCTGCGCAACGGCTGGTACAACGAGAACTGCACCGGCGCGCTGGCGCCTTCGATCGAACACGGCGCCATCATCGGCGCTGCGGGCGAGGGGCGGATATGTTCGGCCAGCCGCGCGGACTATGCGGCGGCGGCGGCGGCGGCGCTGGTGGATGGCGCGGGTGGCGATGTGCATGAACTGGCGGGCGACGAGGCCTTCACCATGGCGGATTTCGCGGCGCACGTGGCGCGCCTTGCCGGCAAGCCGGTTGCCTATGTCGACATGAGCCAGGCCGACTATGCGGCGGCGCTCGAAGGCGTGGGCCTGCCGGGCTGGCTGGCGGCGATGCTGGCCAATTCGAGCTTCGCCTCGAGCCAGGACGCGCTGTTTGACGACAGCCGGACCCTTTCGCGGCTGATCGGGAGGCCGACGACGCCGATTGCCGACACGATCGCGGCGGCTCTCGCTTGAACGCGCCCAGCCTGCCGACGGCGGTGGCCAAGGGCGGGCGCTATGCGCTCGTCCTCCTCGCGCTGACGCAGGCGATGAGCCTGCTCGACCGGCAGATCCTCGCGATCCTCGCGCCTGCGATCAAGAAGGACCTCGGCGTCGGCGATGCCGAGATGGGGCTGCTCTACGGCACCGTCTTCGCGCTGTTCTACGCGCTGTTTTCGCTGCCGGTGGGGCGGCTGGCGGATGGCTGGGTGCGCACGCGGCTGCTGGCGATCAGCCTGCTGTTCTGGTCTGCGGCGACGGGCCTTGCGGGATTGACGACGAGCTTTGCGATGCTCGCGCTTTCGCGGCTCGGCGTCGGCATCGGCGAGGCGGCGACGTCTCCGGCGGGCACCTCGCTGCTCTATGACTACTGGCCCCGGCAGAAGCGCGGCTTTGCCATGGCGGTCATGGCCTCGGCCATTGCGCTGGGGCTGGGCGGGTCGTTGATCCTCGGCGGGCTTGCGGCGAACTGGTGGGATCAGGCGCATCCCGGCGCGGCGCTGAGGGGCTGGCAGTTTGCCTTTCTTGTCGCGGCGGCACCGGGCTTCGTGCTGGCCGCATTCCTGTGGACCCTGCGCGAGCCTGAGCGCGGGGTGATGGACGGCATCGCCACCCCGCCCGATCCGCGCCCGTTCGCCGCCAGCCTCGAAATGCTCGGCGCGGTGACGCCGGGCTTCCACCTGATCGTGATGCGAGCGCGCCGCGCCGCGCCCGCGATGATCGCGCGTAACCTTTCGCTGATCGCGGGAATCGCTGCGGTCATGATCATGTTGACGGTCGCGAGTACCGCCATCTCGCCGCGCCCGCCGCTCGTATTCGGCAGCGTCGCCATCAATCCGCATGCGCTGCAGTGGTCGGTGATCGGCCTTGGCCTCGTCGTGATCGTCAACCTCGTGCAAGGCGTGAGCCTCAGCGATCCGCAGGCCAGCCGGGTGATCCGCGGTTCGCCGACCGTCATCATGTGCATGGCGGTTGGCACGCTGCAATCGGTGCTCAACTACGGGATGATGGCGTTCAACCCCACCTTCCTGATCCGCACCTATCACCTCTCGCTGGGCGAGACGGCGCTCAAGTTTGGCCTGCTTTCGGCGGGCATGGGGATCATCGGCCCGCTCTTGTGGGGGCCGCTGTCGGACTGGCTGCAGAAGCGCTGGCCGGGATCGGGCCGCGCGGGCGTGGCGCTGTTTGCGATGACGGTCTCGCCGCTGATGTCGCTGTGGGTCTATACCGCGCCGGATGCCGAGAGCTTCTTCTGGCGCTTCCTGCCCTACAGCTTCATCCTCACCGGCTGGATGCCGCCGCTTTACGCGATCATGTACGAGCAGGTGCTGCCCCGGATGCGCGGGCTGACCTCGAGCCTGTATCTGCTGGTCATGACGATCCTGGGGCTTGGCATCGGGCCCTATGTGGTGGGGCTGCTATCGGATGCGACGGGCAACCTGCGCTTTGCCATGCTGAGCATCAACTGGGTGGCCGTGCCGATCGCGGTGCTGATGCTGCTGATCGCGCGGCGGGCGGAGCGGGATGAGCAGGGCTTGCTGGCGCGGGCGGGGGGGTGATTGCAACCATCACGACAGCGCTTCGATCCGCGCGCAATGTAACCTGGCTCGCATTTTTCCCGAAGCTCCCTTGACCAGCGCACGATTGCGCAACACGCGGGAGTACCGGCATGGCAACCTCATTCTATCGGCGTTTCGCTGCGGCGGTTCTTGCGCTTGCTGCGCCCGCAGCCCTATGCATCCCTGCTGCGGTGCATGCAGCGGTGGTGGGCTCCACGTCAGCCGTGAACACCGACAAGACCGGCCTCGCATTGCGTGGGTATGATCCGGTTGCCTACTTCGAAACCGGCATGCCGACCGAGGGCCTCGCCGAAATCACGGCCACAGTGGACGGCGTGAGCTATCACTTCGCAAGCGAAGCGCACAAACAGGCGTTTCTTGCCGATCCCGTCAAATACCGGCCCCAGTTCGGCGGTTTCTGCGCTGTTGGCACATCCTTTGGTGAGAAGGTCGATGCCGATCCCCGAACGGGCCGGGTCGTCAACGGCAAGCTTTATGTGAACTACAGTGCGGACGTGCAGAAGTTGTTCGACAAGGACGTTGCCGGCACGATTTCCCGCGCCGAGGAAAACTGGCCTAAGGTCAAGGACAAAGCCGCCGAGTAAGCACTTCACGGCAAATGCGGATGGCTGGACAGTCGCTTATGGCCGCCCTGCAGACTCCGCCTCGGCATTGGCAGCGAGGATCGCATCCAGCGCGGCGGTGTCGCTGAGCACCCAGATCTCGCCAATGCGGCCACCTTCGAAACCGAACAGTGCGGCCCCGGCCCAGCTTACTTGCCGCCCGGACGGCGCGAAGCCGCGGAACGGGCCGGTGTGCGTTCCGGAGAACGTCATCCGGGCAAACGCTTGATCCTCCTCCGAAACGCAGGCTTCGATCGCGCAGTGATAGCCGGAGAGGGCTGTGCGCACCATGGTGACGATCTGCCAGAACGCATCCCGGCCTACGATAGGTGCGCCGAGCGAGCCCTGGAAGCGGAAGTCGTTCGTCACCAGATCATCGAGGGCCGCGCGGTCGCCGCTGTTCCAGACACGATCGTAGAAACTGCTGACGAGAGGATGCGTGGTCATCTTACCGCCCCTTCTTGGCAATGCTCGCGTTGAAATCGGGGTCCTTATTCGCCACCCAGTCGACGAACTTGCGCACAGCCGGGTTCGCCAGCAGTACTTCGACGTCCATTCCGGCGCGCTGCAGCTCTGAATTGGTGAAGTTGGTGATCAGCGTGTTCTGGCAGATCGCGTGCATCGGCACTGTCTCGCGCCCGCCGCGGCTCTTGGGCACGGGATGATGCCAGACGATCGTTGAACCGCAGGGCCGGCCGCAGAGCCAGCAAGGCGGCGGGGGCGCGGCCTCGGCAGCCTCGTCCTCATCGTCCTCGCGCCATCCGCCCTTGTTGTGCTTGCGTGCCATAAGACACGCCTTAGCCCGCAATCAGAGCACGCGCCACACCCACAGCTTGATGCCCAGCGGATAGCGCGCGCCCGAACAGATGAAGATCGAACGGTTCATCCAGCCATAGGGGCCTTCGGGCGCGATGAATTCGGGCACGGTGCGGAAATAGTAGGCGGACGGGTCCACTTCCTCACCCGCAGCGAGCCGCGCCATCACTTCAGGCGGGCCGTGGCGCAGGCCGCGGTTGCGGATCTGGATCACGACGCCGTCATCGGTTTCCAGCGCGTAGATCGCGTCCGCAACGGTCACGCCGTCGTGGCGGGTGAGCTGCCAGTCCGCCGCATTGCCGATCAGCTTGCCCTTGATGCGCGGCCCTTCGACGCGCCCGCCGCCGACAATCGGAATAATCCGCCGCGTGCCATCATAAGTCGTGCCGATGGGCACCGGCGGTTCGAGATCGCCGGTCGCCTCGTAGACGAATTCGAGTTCGGGCTTGATCATGCGACCTTGAGGATCGGCTTGATCACGCGCCCGCTTTCCCCGGCGGCGAAGGCGGCGTTGATGGCTTCGAAGGCGAAGGTTTCGACCAGCTTGTCGAAGGGGAAGCGCCCGGCGACATGGTGCTCGATCAGCTGCGGGATGAAAACCTTGGGATCGCTGTCGCCCTCAAGGATGCCCATGACGCGCTTGCCGCCGCCCATCAGCGCCATCTCGTTGAGGTGGAGCATGGCGGCGGGATCGGCCGCGCCGACCAGCCCGACTACGCCGCGCGGGGCGAGGAGGTAGAAGGCAAGTTCGATCAGGCTCGCGATGCCGGTCGTATCGAAAGCATAGTGGAGACCATCCGGGCAGATCTCGCGCAGGGCGGCTTCGAGATCGGGGCCGCCTTTTACCGCGTGCGTCGCACCAAGCTCGCGCGCGAGGGCGAGGCGGTTGTCGTGGAGGTCAACCGCGATGATCGGGTTCGCACCGGCGATCTTTCCGGCCATCACGGCGGAAAGCCCCACCGCGCCGGCGCCGATCACCAGCAGCGCGCGGCCCGGCTTGACCGCCATCGAATTGAGCACCGCGCCTGCGCCGGTCTGCAAGCCGCAGCCGAGCGGGCCAAGCAGATCGAGCGGCACATGCGCTGCGCTGGCGGGCACTTTCACCACGTTGCGCTCGCTGGCGAGGGCATGGGTGGCGAAGGACGATTGGCCGAAGAAGTGGCTGTGCAGCGGGCCACCCGCCATGGTGAAGGCCTTGCTGCCATCGGGCCTGCCGCCGCTGAAGTTGTAGAGGCCGAACTGGTAGCAATAGGCGGGCGCGTGATCGCTGCAATTCGCGCAGGCGCCGCAGCTGGCGAAAGTGAGGATCACCGCATCACCCGGCGCGACTTCGGTCACGTCCGGCCCGACAGCCTCGACAATGCCCGACCCCTCATGGCCGAGCACCATGGGCAGGGGCACGGGCACCTGCTGGTCGCGCGCGGCCATGTCGGTGTGGCAGATGCCGGCACCGACGATCCGCACCAGCACTTCGCCCGCGCGCGGGGCATCGATTTCGGCCAGCTCGATGGTGAAGGGCTTGTCTCCGCCATGGCAGACGGCGGCACGGATGGTAGTCATGCGAAAGGCTCCTGCAGGCGTCGGGGTTGGATCAGGGGCGGGCAGGGGTGCGCGCGATGGCGTGGAAGTAGTCGATGACTTCGCCCGTCAGCCATTCGGGCTCGATCGGCGGGTTGTAGCTCAGCTTCACGATCACCGTGCGCGTGGCGGGGTGAACATAGATGAACTGCCCGGCGAGGCCGACCGCGCTATAGGCACCGGGTTCCTTGTCCACTTGCCAGGTCTGGTAGCCATAGCCCTCGAACTCCGCCTTGCGGCCATAGCTGGCAGGGAAGGGGATCATCGTGGTCATTTCCTTGACCCAGCCAGCCGGGATCACCTGGCGGCTACCCGACTTGCCGCCATCGAGCATCATCTGCCCGAGCCGCGCGAAATCGCGCAGCACCGCGTTGTAGCCCATGCCGTTGAGCGCGCGGCCGGTGCCCGGGGGGCCATCGGCGAGCCAGAAGCCGCCCGCTTCGGCGCCGAGCGGACCCCACAGGCGGCTGGCGGTGTAGGTCTCGAGCTTTTCGCCCGTTGCGCGCTCGAGGATCCAGCCGAGCACGGCAGTATCGAGCGTGGCGTAGTTGAAGGTGCTGCCCGGCGCGGTCTTCTTGCCGATGGTTACTGCGGGATCGGCAAAGCGGATCTGATTGCGCACGATGGCCTTCATGTGGATCGTCGCGGCGAGACTGGGATTGGCTCCGAAATCGTAGCGCTCTTCATAATCCACGCCCGAGCGCATCTGCAGGATCTGGCGGATAGTGGCGTCGCCATAACCGCCCGCCTTGAGTTCAGGGACATAGTCGCCCGCCTTGTCATCGAGCGAGCGGATCTTGCCTTCATTCAGTGCGATGCCGACGAGCAGTGCGGTGATCGTCTTGGCCATCGAGAACGAGATGAAGTGCGTGGTGGCGTCGGACTTGTTGCGATAGTCCTCGAAGACGACCTTGCCGTCCTTCATGACCATGAGCGCGTTGGTGAAGGTGCGGTCGGCCCAGGCATCGTAGCCCATCGCGCCCGTGGCAGACTGGTGCTGCGGCATGGCGAGCGGGGCGCCGCTGGCGAGCGGCGTGACCGGGCCCGAGCGCGGCACGGCGCGGCTTTCGAAGACCTTGTCGGTATCGCGGAAGGTGAAGCTGTTGATCGCCGGGTTGAGCCACTGCTCGCGCATGCTGATGACGGCGGCGGAGGGGCCTGCAGGAGCCGATTGCGCGGCGGCGGCCACCGGGGCCAAAGCAACGCTTGCCGCCAGAACGGCCTGCCAGAAGCGAACGGACATCAGTTTCTCCCTCTCCGGTTATTGTTATGAGAAATAGCAATAACCGGAGCGGTCGGGAAGCCCCTTCAGGCGGCGAGGCCGATTTCGTCCGAATTTGCCCAGTTGCCGTGCAGGCCGAAGCGCAGGCGGATGGGAATCTGCACCGTGGCGACGGGGCCTTTGGCGATCTCCAGCGCATCGAAGATCAGAAGATCGCTGCGGTGTTCCTCCAGCCGGTTGCAAACCTGGAGGATCCAGCCGTCGCCTTCAGGCGCGGTCTTGCTGCGGGGAACGAAGCAGGGTTCCTGCAGGCTGCTCACGGGGCCGCACCACCAATGCTGCTCGGCGCCGGTTTCGAGGTCCTTGTGGAACAGGCAGTTCATGATGAGGCCGCCGGCGCTGCCGCCCTTGAGCTCGACCGGGCGGCGCACATCCATTTCGAGGAACCAGCCGTGGCGCGTCTTCGTACCCGTAAAGCGGTCGTCGATGCGGGGGAACTCGCCCATCGAATCGGAGAGCTTCACGATCTCGGCGAAGTCCTCGCCGTTGCTCGCCATATCGACGACCCAGTCGGTGGGATAGCTCATCGCCTCCATCCCGTTGAACGGCGCGCCGTGGACGTCGGGGAAGAAGGGGAACATGTTGTTCTTCGCCTCGCAGGTGACGAAGTGGACCTTGCTGCCTTCCTGCCAGGCGTTGAGCACGTGGCTGGCGAAGCAGTTGTCGCGCTTGAACCAGCGGATGTCCTCCTGCTGCACCCCGTCGCGGCGAGGGATGATCCCGAGGTAGACCGGCATCGTCGTGTCGAAGCCGAAGTGGGGCAGGCCTTTCTCCAGCCGCTCCCAGCTGCCGATCGAAGGGACGATGTGGAGCACGAGGTAATCCTCGGTGATCCCGAAATCGTGCATCATGCAGTAGTAGGGCGCCTTGAACCACACCTCGCGGATCAGCTCGCCCTCGGGGCTCACTTCCATGTAGGTCACGTCGTCAGTGCAAAGGCCGCTGGCGGCATAGCCGATGGCGACCATGTTGCCGGTCTTCGGATCGACCTTGGGGTGGGCGGTGAAGGTTTGCCCGGTCATCCTGCCGCCGAACTTCTCGTAGCCTGCCGTCTCGAGCGTTGCCGGATCCATCACGAGGCCAGGGCTGTCTTCCTTGAGGGCCCAGAGCTTGCCGCCGAAGACGAAGGCGTTGGTATTGGCCGTGCCGCGATACTCTCCCTTCACCGCCTCGTCGTCGGTGAGGGGGTTGCGGTAGGCCCCGAACAGGGCCTTGCCCGCGGCGTTTTCCAGCTTCCACTTGTCGGTCTTTGCCCAGCGCTGGCAGAAATCGACCTGGCCATCGTGGATGTGGAAGCGGGTGATCATCCCGTCGCCGTTGAACGCGATATCATCCCCCAAACGTGGGGGAAATTGCGGGTCGGGCTGGACGCGGAAGAACGCGCCGTTTAGCTCTTGCGGGATCGTGCCTTCGTGCGCGAGGTTCGCAATGTCGGCCTCGATCCGCGAGGGTGTGTTGAATCCGGTGAAGCTGGGGCTTGAAGGAAACTGGGCCATCGCGAGGTCCTCTCGGGCTTTTTTGCTTGGTTGGTGATTGTAAGTGTTGCTAACGAATAGGCAAGGCGCAACTAAAGGCGCCGATGGGGATGCGGCATTGATCAAGGACAAGTTTGCAGATGTGTTGACTGCTCCGCCTCCGCCGGACGGCGAGGCCGATATCGGCGCGATCAAGGACATTCTGGGCTTCCACATCCGCCTCGCGCACGGGGCTTGCTTGCGGCATTTCACCGAGACGTTCACCGATCTCGATCTCACGCAGAAGCAGGTCTCGGTGCTGTGGCTGGTGGACGACCATCCGGGCATCGCGCAGACCGATCTGGCGCAGCGCCTGCGCATGGACCGCGCGACGACCATGGCGATCATCAACCGCCTGCAGGCCAAGCACTTCCTGCGGCGTGACCGGTCTGACAAGGACGGGCGCAAGCAGGCGCTCTATCTCGAAGAACCGGGCAAGGCCATGCTGGCGCGGGCGAAGACGGCGATCGGCGAACATGAGGCCTGGGTGAAGAGCCGCTTTACCGACAAGGAAGTGCGGCAACTGATCGAGCTGCTTTCGCGGATTCATGAATAGAAGCCACCAGCTTCCATGCGTCACCCCGGACTTGATCCGGGGTCCCGCTTTTGAAGGCGGGCGCGGCGTGGGCGGCACTAAGCGGGACCCCGGATCAAGTCCGGGGTGACGAAAAAAAGACGAGATGAATCGGACAGCGATGTCCTCGGGGAGAATGAAATGAACACCGACCCGCGCGAGATCATTCGCGAGACGCCGATGAGCGCGGCGCAGTGGATCGCCGTCGTGCTGATGATCGCGCTCAATGCGCTTGATGGCTTCGACGTGCTTTCCAGCGCCTTTGCTGCCCCCGGCATTGCCAAGGAATGGGGTATTGCGCGCGATGCGCTCGGCGTCGTTCTGGCGATGGAACTCGTCGGTATGGGCGTCGGCTCGATCCTGCTCGGCGGCGCGGCGGACAAGCTGGGTCGGCGGCCGACGATGCTGGGCTGCCTCGTCGTGATGGCGGGCGGCATGTGGCTGGCGACCACGGCGCAGAACCCGCAGATCCTGGGGCTCTGGCGCTTCATCACCGGGCTCGGCATCGGGGGCATGCTGGCGGCGATCAACGCGGTGACGGCGGAGCTTTCGAGCGCCAAGGGCCGCAGCCTCGCGATGTCGCTGATGGTGATCGGCTATCCCTTGGGCGCGACGATTGGCGGGACGATCGCGGCGCTGCTCCTCAAGAGCGGGGACTGGCGCGTGGTGTTCGAATTCGGCGCGATTGCCACGGTCGTGTTCATTCCGCTGATCTGGTTCTTCGTGCCAGAAACCCCGGCTTACCTGCTCGCGCGGCGGCCTGCGGGTGCGCTGGAGCGGATCAATGCCTCGATGGCGAAGCTGCGCCTCCCCGGCATCGAAGCACTGCCGCCGGTCGATCAGCGCGATGCCAAGGCAAGCGTGCTCGATATCCTGAAGCCCGGCCTCATCGGCACAACGATGATCCTCACCCTGGGCTATTCGCTCCACGCGATCACCTTCTACTACATCCTCAAGTGGTCGCCCAAGATCGTGGCGGACTTCGGCTTTGCCGCGCCGCAGGCGGCCAGCGTGCTGGTCTGGGCGAACATTGGCGGGGCGACAGGGGGCGGGCTGTTCGGCTTCCTCATGCACCGCTTCGGGATCAAGTGGCCGACCATCGTCATGCTGCTGCTCGGCGCGGCGGCGGTTGCGGTGTTCGGGCTGGGCGGCAGCGATACGACGCTGGTCGGCTGGCGCTTTGCGGTGTTCTGCACCGGCTTTGCCACCAATGCCGCGATTGTCGGTTTCTACAGCGCCTTTGCCCACGGTTTCCCGGCGCACGTGCGCGCCACCGGCACCGGCTTTGCCATCGGCGCGGGGCGGATCGGTTCGGCAGGCTCGCCCATTCTCGCGGGCACCCTGTTCACCGCGGGCGGGCTCAGCCTGTTCACCGTCTCGGCGATCATGGCATGCGGTTCGGTCATGGCCGCAGCGCTAATGCTCATGCTCGCCCTAAGAGAGGCTGATTGAGCCGCGAACCTGATTGAACAGAGGCCCCGCTTTGCCTATCGGCAGGGCAGACATTTTCCCCGGGGGAGGACTACCCATGAAGACCCGCGCCGCCGTTGCGTTTGAAGCCAAGAAGCCGCTCGAAATCGTGGAGCTCGACCTTGAAGGCCCCAAGGCCGGCGAAGTGCTGGTCGAGATCATGGCCACCGGCATCTGCCACACTGATGCCTACACGCTCGACGGGTTCGACAGCGAGGGCATCTTCCCCTCCGTGCTCGGCCACGAAGGCGCGGGGATCGTGCGCGAGGTGGGCGCGGGGGTGACTTCGGTGAAGCCCGGCGATCACGTGATCCCGCTCTACACGCCGGAATGCCGCCAGTGCAAAAGCTGCCTCTCGGGCAAGACCAACCTGTGCACCGCGATCCGCGCCACGCAGGGCAAGGG
>NZ_JAIEPN010000176.1 GCF_019748365.1 Novosphingobium sp. | reverse complement strand
CCTCGACAACCTCTTCGCGTTCGAATGGGTCAAGGTAAAGAGCCCGGCCGGTGCGACGCAGTGGCAGCCGGTGAATGCGGCTCAGGTCCAGATCGTGCCGGACGCGCACGAGGCGGGCAAGACCCACGCGCCGATCATGTTCACCACCGACATGGCGATCAGGCAGGACCCCGCGTTCCGCACGATCGCCCTGCGCTTCAAGGACAAGCCAGAACTCTACGCCGATGCTTTCGCCCGCGCGTGGTTCAAGCTGACCCACCGCGACATGGGGCCGAAGGCGCACTACATCGGCACCGACGTTCCGGCGCAGACCTTCACCTGGCAGGACCCGCTGCCCACGGACAACCACCCGCTGATCGGCGCGGCGGAGATCGCGACGCTGAAGGGCAAGGTCATGGCTGCGGGTGTGATGCCTGCACAGCTGGTGCGCACGGCCTGGGCCTCGGCCTCTACCTTCCGCGCCTCGGACTTGCGCGGCGGTGCCAATGGTGCGCGCATTCGCCTCGCGCCGCAAAAGGACTGGGCGGTCAACGATCCGGCCGAGCTTGCCAAGGTGCTGGCGGCGTTGGAAAAGGTGCGTGCCGACTACAACCGCACCGCGCCGGGTGGCCGCACCGTCAGCATGGCGGACCTGATCGTGCTTGCGGGCAATGCCGCGGTCGAACAGGCGGCGGCGAAGGGCGGTGTTTCGCTTGAACTGCCGTTCACGCCGGGCCGCGTCGATGCGACGCAGGAGCAGACCGACCCGGCGGCCTTCGCGCCGATGGAACCCAAGTCCGATGGCTTCCGCAACTATCAGGCAGCGGATGCGTGGCAGTCGCCGACCGATGCGCTGGTCGACAAGGCAAGCCTGCTCGGGCTGACGGTGCCGGAAATGACCGTGCTGATCGGCGGCCTGCGCGTGCTCGATGCCAACGCGGGCGGATCGAACGCGGGTGAATTCACCAGCAAGCCGGGTACGCTCAGCAACGACTTCTTCGTGAACCTGCTGGGGATGGAGACGGTGTGGAGCAAGGCGGGTGCAGCCTATGAAGGCCGCGACCGGGCGAGCGGCGCACTAAAGTGGACGGCCACGCCGGTGGACCTGATCTTCGGCTCCAACTCGGAGCTGCGTGCAGTGGCCGAAGCCTACGCCAGCGACGATGCGCGCGAGCAGTTCGTGCGCGACTTCGCCAAGGCCTGGACCAAGGTGATGAACGCAGACCGCTCGTGATCTCTGCCTGAGGCGATTTGCTCCCCTCCCCGGCGGGGAGGGGCTGGGGGAGGGGGAAGGGCCTCCCCGGCAAGCGCTGCATACCCCCACCCGGCCTCCCCCAAGCGGGGGAGGGGCAGGTAGGTTAAAGGAAGGGCCGGGGCGCCGATGCGCTCCGGCCCTTTTCCGTGTCAGGCGTTCGGGCGGTTCGTCAGCAGGTTGTCGACCACCGACGGATCGGCAAGCGTGGACGTATCGCCGAGGTTGCTGACATCATTCTCGCCGATCTTGCGCAGGATGCGGCGCATGATCTTGCCGGAGCGGGTCTTGGGCAGGCCCGGGGCGAACTGGATGACGTCGGGGGTGGCGATGGGGCCGATTTCGTGGCGGACCCATTGAATCAGTTCCTTGCGCAGCGCTTCGTCGGGCTCGACGTCGGCGTTGGTGGTGACGAAGGCGTAGATGGCCTGGCCCTTGATCTCGTGCGGCATGCCGACGACCGCGGCTTCGGCGACCTTGGGGTGGGCGACGAGCGCGCTTTCGATTTCGGCGGTGCCCATGCGGTGGCCGCTGACGTTGATCACGTCGTCGATGCGGCCGGTGATCCAGTAGTAGCCGTCTTCGTCGCGTCGGCAGCCGTCGCCGGTGAAGTAATAGCCGGGGAAGGTGGTGAAGTAGGTCTGGAAAAAGCGCTCGTGATCGCCCCAGACGGTGCGCATCTGGCCGGGCCAGCTTTGCTCGATGACGAGGCAGCCGTCCGCCGCGCCTTCGAGCAATTGGCCCTCGCCGGTGAGGAGCGCGGGCTTGACGCCGAACATGGGGCGCGTGGCGGAGCCGGGCTTCAAGGCGGTGGCGCCGGGCAGCGGGGTGATCATCGCGCCGCCGGTCTCGGTCTGCCACCAGGTATCGACGATCGGGCAGCGGCCTTCGCCCACGACCTTGTGGTACCACTCCCAGGCCTCGGGATTGATCGGCTCGCCGACCGAGCCGAGCAGGCGCAAGGACTGGCGGCTGGTCTTCTTCACCCACTCGTCGCCCTCGCGCATCAGGGCGCGCAGGGCGGTTGGCGCGCCGTAGAAGATCTCGACGCCGAACTTGTCGACGACCTGCCAGAAGCGCGAGGGATCGGGGAAGTTGGGCACGCCTTCGAACATCACGGTGGTCGCGCCGTTGAGGAGCGGGCCGTAGACGACGTAGCTGTGGCCGGTGACCCAGCCCACATCGGCGGCGCACCAGTAGATCTGGCCGGGACGATAATCGAAGACGTACTCGTGCGTCATCGAGGCCCAGACGCTGTAGCCGCCGGTCGTATGCAGCACGCCCTTGGGCTTGCCGGTGGAGCCGGAGGTGTAGAGGATGAAGAGCGGATCTTCGGCGCTCATCTCCTCGGGCGGGCAATCGGCGCTCTGCGCGGCAACCGCGCTGGCCCAGTCGACATCGCGGCCTTCCACGTGGGGCACATCGGCGCCGGTGTGCGCAAGCACGATGACCGTATCGACGCCGGGGCACTGGGTGAGCGCTTCATCGACATTGGCCTTGAGCGGCACGCGCTTGCCGCCGCGCAGGCCTTCATCCGCCGTGATGACCAGGCGGCTGTCGCAATCGGTGATCCGGCCAGCGAGGGCATCGGGCGAGAAGCCGGCGAAGACGATCGAATGGATCGCGCCGATGCGGGCGCAGGCGAGCATGGCGACCGCGGCTTCGGGCACCATCGGCAGGTAGATCGTGACGCGCGCGCCGCGCGTGACGCCGCGCGATTTGAGGAGATTGGCGAAGCGGCAGACGCTCTCATGCAGCTCGCGGTAGGTGATCCGGCGGTCGGGCGTCTCGGGGCTGTCCGGCTCCCACAGGATGGCGATCTGCTCGCCGCGCTCGCCAAGGTGGCGGTCGAGGCAGTTGGCGGCGAGGTTGAGCGTGCCGTCCTCGAACCAGCGGATGCCGAAATCAGCCTCGTGGAAGCTGGTGGTGCTAACCCTGGTGAAGGGCCTGATCCAGTCGAGGCGCCCCGCTTCCTCGCGCCAGAACTCGTCCGGGCGCTCCAGCGAGGCCGCGTACATCGCCTGATAGCGCGCTTCGTCGATCAGGGCGGAGGCAGCCCACTGCTCGGGGACCGGATAGGTGGTCTGGCTCATGGCGGCGTCCTCTCACAGCGTGTTTGATTTTGGCCGCTATAAGACGGATTGGGCCGCGTTTGCCAAGCCTTGAAATCGCCCGCTATCAAACGGTCCCGCGCGCCAGATCGGCGTCGACACGGTTGTCGACGCGGTCGAGGGTGGCGGTGATGCCTTTGATGACCAGCCAGCGCAGCGGTTCGGGCGGAAGGGGGAACAGGCGGCGCTGGAACAGTTCGACTTCGGCATTGGAGCGGCCAAGGACCTGATCGGCGAGCATGGGGCCCGCATAAGTTGCCTGCGCGATGCCGTGGCCGTTGTAGCCGAGGCCGTGGAACACGGTGCCCCGCGCGTTGCTCCCATGGAGTGGCAGGAAATCGAGCGTCAGGCCGATCCATCCGCCCCAGAACGATTCGATCCCGACGTCGGGCAGTTCGGGGAAGCGGAGCGCAAACAGCTTGCGCCACTGCGCAAAGACTTTGGGCAGATGGCCGGTGGTGAGCGTGCTGCCAAAGCCGTATTGCACCCATTTCGAGCCGCCCGAAATGCGGCCGTCGGCCTGCGGGCGGTAGTTTTCCATGGCCTCATGCGCGGTGTAGAGCGCCTCGCGGCCCTGCCAACCGATGCGGTCCCACTGCGCAGGCGTTAGCGGGGCCGTGCGGAACAGCGTGACGCGGACGGGGAAGACCTTGCTTTTCATCTGCCCGAGGGTGGCAGGCGTATAGGCATTGGTCGCGACGACAAGCTTTTCTGCGGTGACATGGCCCGCAGCGGTGCGCACGACGATGGGCGAGGCCGTGTCCTCAATGGCCGTGACGGCGCTGTCCTCGAAGATCCGCACGCCCGCGTCCAGCGCAGCCTGGCGCAGTGCGAGGACGTATTTGCCCGGGTGGAGATGACCGCCGGACTGTTCGATCACTCCGAAGCGCACGTGTGAGGGAAGATTGCGGCGGCGCACTTCGGCCTCATCGAGGAAGGCGACGCCGACACCGAGGCTTGCAGCAAGTTCGGCGCTGTCTGCCAGCGGTTTGCGGTGGCGGGGGTGCAGGCCGGTGATGATATTGCCGGTCGGGCGGTATTCGCAGTCTACGCCGAGGCGGGTGATCATCGCCTCGGTGTAATGCACTGCCCGGTCGGCAAAGCGGGCGTACTCGACTGCGCGGTCCTTGCCGACATATTTGACCAGCGTCGGGAAATCCTTGCCGATGGTGGGCGTGAGGTGCCCGGCGTTGCGCCCGCTGGCGCCGAAGCCGCAGTGATCGCGCTCGACGATCGCCACATCGACGCCCGCTTCCCTGAGGCACAGCGCGGTGCTGAGCCCGGTGAAACCGCCACCGACGATGACCACATCGGCCGTGACTGCACCGGCCAGCGCCGGTTGGCGGACCACACCGCCGGCGATCCACGGGCTGCTCTCGAAGAATTCGGGCTCTGCCACCTCAGTGCGCGCCGGCCATGGCGCTGAGGAACATCAGGACGACGGGGTGCGGCTCGATCGTTGCCAGCTGCGCCTTGACCGAGGCGAAGGCCTCATCGGCGGCGGTGAGGGCGAACTCGATATCGACCTCGGTCATCGCGGCACAGAAGAACATGTTGTGCCAGGGGTGGACGTAGACCCCGCGCTTCAGCATCGCTTCGCCCCACGCAAAGCCGATGCGGTAGTCGGGATCGTTGTCGAACAGGATCTGCGGCATCTGGACGGGGCCGGTCTGGCGCAGGGCAAAGCCGTGCTTGGCGGCGAGCGCATCGAGGCCTTCGCGCCATAGGGTGCCGAGGCGGACCGAGTTTTCGAGGTAGTCGGTCTCGCGCAGGATTTTCAGCGTCTCGACCCCTGCGGCCATCGGCACGGCAGCGAACCAGAACGAGCCGGTGACGTAGATATGGCTCGCACCTTCACGGCAGCGGTCGTTGCCGAGGAGCGCGGAAATGGGGTGGCCGTTGGCGAAGGACTTGCCCCAGCAGCTCATGTCAGGACGCACGCCGACAAGTTCCCAGCTGCAATCGCGGATAAGGCGGAAGCCCGCGCGCACGTCGTCGACGATGAGCATTGCGCCGGTCTCGTCGCAGAGTTCGCGCGCGCGCTTGGCATAAGCGGGATCGGGCAGGGCCTGATCGATGAAGGCATCGTGCTTGAAGGGCGAGGCGAAGATCGCGGCGAGATCGTCACCTGCCTCCGCTACGGCGGCTTCGAGGCTGGCGACGTCGTTGTACTGGTACTTCGAAATGAACGCGCGCTCTTCGGGCACGATCCCGGCAGGCATCGGGGTGCACCACGGCGCGGCGCCGTGATAGGCACCGTCCGCCACGAGGATGCGGCGCTTGCCGGTCTGGGCGCGGGCGGTGGTCATCGCCATCGTGGTGGCATCGGTGCCGTTCTTGCAGAACATCGCCCAATCGGCGTGGCTGACCATGCCGACAAGCGCTTCGGCAAGCTCGACGAAATGGGCGCTGGGGCCGGTCATCGTATCGCCCTTGGCGAGCTGCGCGACGGCGACATCGTTCACGCGCCGGTCGTTGTAGCCCAAGAGGTTGGGGCCGTAAGCGCACATGAAATCGAGGTAGCGGTTGCCGTCGACGTCCCAGATATAGGCGCCTTCGCCGCGCTCGAAGAATTGCGGGTAGGAGGCGGGCATGAGCGTCGTCGCCTCGTGGCCGTACATGCCGCCGGGCACGACTTTCATCGCGCGCTGGCGGAGGGACTGATCGGCGGCATTTGTGGTCATCGGGCTCTCCGTTTTCGCGTTCAGGCGGCTTGCTCCGCTGCAGCGCGCAGCGGCAGGTGTTCGGGCAGGAAGGTGCGGCAGTAGGCCTCGCGCGCGAGGCGGGCCTGTTCCTCGTAGGCATCGGTGATCGTGCCGTGGCGGTGGACCGAAAGCGTCCAGATCGCATCGTTGATCACGAGCAGTTCGGTGAACCGCTCGACCAGTTCGATGCTGGGGGCGATATCGAACAGCTGGCAGAATTCAGCCATGCTGCGCTCCGCCAGCACGCTGTCGTTTTCCAGATCGCGGGCGCGGATCGAGGCGGAAAGACCGGAGCCGAGCAGGAGGCGGCGGGCGGCGCCGTGCGCGTTGTAATGCTCGCGGCCATGGGCGTAACGAACGGCCATATAGTGCTGCCAGGTGGTGATGCCAGCGGGCAGCGGCTTGTCGAGCAGGTCGGCAAACTCGCCCACGTAGCGTTCGGCGAGCGCCACGAAGACCTGCCCTGCATCGGGAAAGAAATGGTAGATCGAGGGGGCGGACAGGCCCGCTTCCTCGGCGAGGGTGTAGATACTGATCTGCGCAGGCTCGAGCGTTTCGAGCAACCGGTCGGCGGAATCGAGGATCGCCTCGAACCGCTGCTGGCTGCGCTTCTGGCGCGGGCGGCGGATCGTATCGGCAGGCCGGGGCAGGATGGTTACCATGTTCGCAGGCTAGCACGCATTCCTCATGGTTCAACCCGGTTTCAGATAAAAATCCGAATTAATGTCAGATTTGGCTTGACCCTGCCGGCGATTGCGGGAAGCTTTGCGGCGTGGGGATCAGGGCCCGCGCCTTAGCGAGGCAGGGCCGAAGCGGGGGAAACATTATGCGGACAGCCAATCGGAACCGGTGCCTCGGGATGCTTCTGGCGGGGAGCGCGCTGATCGTCGCGACTCCGGCGCTGGCGGAAGAGGCCGCCCCGCCCACCAAGAGCGACGGTATCGCCGAGATTGTCGTCACCGCGCAGCGCCGCGCGCAGAACGTGCAGGACGTGCCGATCGCGATTGCTGCGATCAGCGGGGATGCACTGACAGAAACCGGCATCCGCGATCCGCGCGATCTGACCTTGCTGGTGCCGAGCCTTTCGATGCAGGCGGGCACGGCGGCTTCGACCACATCGCTGTTCATCCGGGGCGTGGGCATTGGCGACTTCAATTCGAACACGACGGGCGCGGTGGGCGTCTATGTCGACGACGTGTTCATCGGCGCCAACGCAGGCAAGCTGTTCAACGTGTTCGATTCGGGCGGGATCGAAGTGCTGAAGGGCCCGCAGGGCACGCTTTACGGACGCAACACCACGGCAGGCGCCATCCGCTTTTCCAGCCGCAAGCCGACCGACGAACTGAGTGGCGATTTCTCCGCGCTTTATGGCCGCTTCAACGAAGTGCAGCTCGAAGGCGGGATCGGCGGGCCGATCGTGAAGGACCTGCTCAAGGTGCGCGTGGCGGGCTTCTACAACCGGCGTGACGGGACGACCCTGAACCGGGTGACGGGCAACAAGGTCAACAACATCAACCTCTGGGCGCTGCGCGGGATCGCGGACTTCACGCCTGCGCCGAACGTGCTGCTGCGGCTTTCGGTCCATGGCGGCAACAACACCGGCGGGGCGCGGCAGTTCCAGCACCGCGGTTCGGGCGTCGGTTTTGGCGGCGAGACGCTGCCCTTGCTCAATGGCTTTCCGACCGATGCCTTCGGTTATGCCGATACCGACAACAACGTTTATGCGGGGGACTACAACGTCGAGGGCAAGGAACGCATCGGCGTGTTCGGTGCGTCGCTCATGGGCCAGATCGATTTCGGCGGGGTGCAGCTGACTTCGATCACCGCCTACGAGAAGGTCAACCGCGCGACGCTTGAGGATACCGACGCCAGCCCCAACGACTTCGTGGTCGCCTATTACGAGGACCGTCCGCGCCAGTGGAGCCAGGAGTTGCGGCTGCAGTCGACGGGTGACCGCAAGCTGGGCTGGATCGTGGGCGGCTACTATTTCCACGACACGCTGGCGACGGACAGCAGCTTCGACCTGCTGCGCAGCTTGCGCGATCCCAATGACCTGCTCGGCACGTTCGATCCGGTCAATTCGCTCGGCCTGCTGCGCTATCCCTATACGCAGCTCACGCGCAGCTTCGCGCTGTTCGGGCAGGCCGATTACAAGCTGACCGAGAAGCTTACGTTCACCGCCGGGCTGCGCTGGTCGAACGACCGGATCAGCATGGATTACCGCAGCCTGTTCGATGCCGTGGGCGGCGTTGTGCCGGTGAAGGCCTATTCGGACGTCACGCTGCCGCTGCTCGATTTCAAGGGCGCCAAGACCTTCCGCGACCTCTCGTGGCGCGCGGCGCTCAATTACAAGACGGGCGATACGCTGGTCTATGCCTCGTTCTCGAAGGGCTACAATAGCGGTGGCTTCGCGGGCGGCGCCTCGACTGATCCGCTGCAGCTGGTGCCGTTCAATTCGGAGAAGCTCTACGCCTACGAAGTGGGTTTGAAGACCGAGTTCCTCGATCGCAAGGTGCGCTTCAACACTTCGGCGTTCTACTATGATTACCGCGATCTGCAGGTCTTCGTGTTCGATCTCACCGGCCCGATCCCGGTGCAGCGCAAGCTGAATGCGGGCAATGCGGAGATCTATGGCCTCGAGGCCGAGCTGACGGTGCGGCCGACGCGGAACCTCGACCTGTTCGGCGCGGCGACCTTCATGCACAGCGAATACAAGAAGTTCGCCGCGCTGGGCGGGGTGAGCTATTCGGGCAACCGGCTGGTCAATGCACCGAAGTTCGCATTCTCGGGCGGGGTAAACTGGACGATCCCGCTGGCCAGCGGCGCGGCGATCAAGGCGCGGGTGGACGGCACTTACGTGTCCTCGATCGCGCTGTTCCCGGACAATGCGCCGAGCACCGAGGTGAAGGGCAACGGACGCATCAACGCGCGGCTGGCCTATCAGGCGCCATCGAAGGTGTGGGAGGTGGCGCTATGGGTGAAGAACCTCAACAGCGTTCGCTACATCTCCTCAATTGCGCCAGTGATCACGCAGGACCAGATCAACTACAACGATCCGCGTACCTTCGGGGTCCAATTGGTCGCGCATTTCTGATCGGCGCGACGGAACAGGAAAAGGCGGCAGTTTCTGATGCTTGACGTACATGGCTGGCTTGAGAAGTTCGGCGCGGCGCTCAGCGCCGGTGACGGCGCGGCGGTGGCGGGCCTGTTCCTGCCCGATGGCCTGTGGCGTGACTATCTGGCGCTGGGCTGGACGCTGGCGACGCATGAAGGGACGGACGCGATAACGGCTTTTGCGAACGCGCGGGCCGCAGGTTCCGGCATCGGCCATTTTGCCAGCGAAGCGGCAGAAGGTGCGAGCGAGGGCTTCATCACGTTCGAGACGGCGCAGGGCCGCGGCGAGGGCTATCTGCGGCTGATGGGCGAGAAGGGCTTCACGCTGCTGACCGCGCTCAAGGAACTGAAGGGCTTTGAAGAGCCACTGCGCGGACGGCGCGCTTCGGGCGTGGTGGACGAGACCGGGCAGCGCACCTGGGAAGACGTCCGCCACGACGACGTGGAAGCGTGGAGCGAGAGCAATCCGCCCTATGTGCTGATCATCGGCGCCGGGCAGGGCGGCCTTGCGCTCGGCGCGCGGCTCAAGATGCTGGGCGTGCCGTGCCTGCTCGTCGACAAGTACCCGCGCGTGGGGGATCAGTGGCGCTCGCGCTACAAGTCGCTGCTGCTGCACGATCCGGTATGGTACGACCACATGCCCTACGTGCCGTTCCCCGATCACTGGCCGGTCTACACGCCCAAGCAGAAGATGGGCGACTGGCTGGAATACTACGCCGGGATCATGGAACTGGGGATCTGGACCAGCACCGAATGCAAGGGCATTTCGCGCGATCCGGCCTCAGGCAAGTGGCGCGTCGAACTGGTGCGCGATGGCAAGCCGGTGACGCTGGTACCGGAACATCTGGTGATGGCGGTGGGCAATGCGGGCTTCCCGATCACGCCCGAGTTTCCGGGGCAGGACACGTTCAAGGGCCACCAGTGCCATTCGAGCGCGCATCCGGGCGGCGAGGGGCTGGAGGGCCAGCGCGTGATCGTCGTCGGCGCGAACAATTCCGCGCATGATATCTGCGCCGATCTTGTGAGCCACGGGGCCGAGCCGGTGATGATCCAGCGCTCCTCGACGCTGATCGTGCGGCAATCGAACATGGAAACGCTCCTCGCGGGCGCCTATTCGCAGCAGGCCTATGATTCCGGGCTTGTCACCGACAAGGCGGACCTGCTCAGCGCTTCAGTGCCAATGCGCCTTGCCGAGAAGGTCAACAAGGCGACGTGGGATGCGCTGCGGGTATCGGAAGCGCCGTTTTACCAGCGGCTGACCGATGCCGGATTCCAGGTCGATTTCGGGCCCGACGGCACCGGCATCGCAATGAAGTTCCAGCGCACGTCGTCGGGTTATTACGTCGATGTCGGCGCCTCGGAAATGGTCGCGGACGGGCGGATCAAGGTGCGTTCGGGCGTCACCATCGAGCGGATCGTCGAGGACGGGCTGGTCCTTTCAGATGGCAGCCACGAGCGCGCCGACCGGATCATCTATGCAACCGGCTTCGGCGACATGAAGCAGTGGGTCGCGCGGCTGATCAATCCCGAAGTGGCCGAGCGCATCGGCAAGACCTGGGGTTATGGCTCCGGCTTCCCGGGCGACCCCGGGCCGTGGGAAGGCGAGATGAAGAACCTGTGGAAGCCGACGCCCGAACCCGGGCTGTGGTTCATGGCCGGAAATCTCGCGATGGCACGCAGTTACTCTCAGTACCTCGGCCTGCAACTGAAGGCGCGGTACGAGGGGCTACCGGTGGAGCCTTACGTCCCCGCCTGAAGTCGGGGGCGTGCGGCGAGCGCTGCGCCGATCAGCACGAGGCCCAGCACGACCGCGGCTGAACACGTGAGCAACACGGTATCGATGCCCTCAGCCTCGATGATCATGCCGGCGGCGGTTGGCAGGATCGCTGCGCCCATCAATTGCGCCGAGGCGGCAAAGGGCAGGCTGCGGCGAGTGGGATCGGCTTCCAGCAGAAAACCGGTGAGCGCGGGGGTGAGGACCATCCATACGAACCCGTACCCGACGACGAGGCCCCAGCCGACAGGGCCTTCCGCGCCGCGCAGAAACAGCAAGGCGACGATGAGGATGAGAGCGAGACCGGTGACCACGGACTTTAGCCCGGCATGGCCCCGCTCTCCGACTGCTATCGCGACGAGTGCGCCGGCCATCTGCCCCACCATCGACGCGGTGAGCATCGGCGCGATGCGATCAGCCGCGATGCCGCGCGCTTCGAGCCAGAGGCCCATGTAGGCCCAGATCCCCACAACCGCGCCCACGAGAAGGGCCGACGCGCCAAGCCCGATCCAGCCGGACAGCGGAATGGCGCTCTTGCTCGCGGCGTTTTCGGCATGGGATGCGGGGGTGAGCCGGGTCGGCACGAGCGGCAGTGCCAGTGCAGTGAGCGCGGCGATGACCGCAAGCGCATGCTGGACATCGGCCGCCGAGCCGGGCGCAGCGGCGCTCGCGAACCACTGCAGGATGGCATACTGGCTCGCGGCCTGAAGGAACAGGAAGGCGGCGGCGGCGGCGTTGAGACCCTTCGCCCGTGCAATCGCACCCGCCGCCACGCCGACGAGCAGGCCGCCGCCCGCACCGGATACGGCGCGAACCACCAGCAGCGGGATTGCGGCGGGCAGCAGGTTTGCCGCGATGGTGATGGCGATGCCGATCAGCGCCACTGCCCGGGCCGGCATGCGGGCGAGCAGTGCGATGCCGCCCGCACTGCCGAGCGCAATGGCGGCGATTTCAATGGCGGCGAGCAGGCCAAGGCTGGCTTCGGCAATCCGCCCTTCATGCACATAGCCGCCATAGAGCAGGGGCTGGACACCAAGCACGAGGAGCCCGGTCGCGCCGATCAGCAGGCAGGCGCCGAGCGACATGCGGGTGGGTGCGGGGCCGGTTGGTTCCTGCTGCGCCGCCATGCCATTCCCCGATGATCCGATAATTATCCGGTTTATTGGGCAGGGCGCCAGGCAAGTCAAGCGCGTGGGCTGGCCGCGCAGCCTGCCGGGATTCGCCGCATTGGACCGGCGTTCGTGCGGATAAGGGCGTGCGGGGGCGGGAGTTTGGTCGGGGAGACAGGATTCGAACCTGCGACCCTCTGCTCCCAAAGCAGATGCGCTACCAGGCTGCGCTACTCCCCGACTGGCCCCGCCCTAGAGCATGCAGTGGCGGTGCGGCAAGGCGCAATCGAAAATCCCCCGCTCCGGAATCGCGACGCAGAGCATTTGTATTTCTACGTAGGACTGGCATAGTTGATAACAGTTTCGCCCGGGGGCTGAGCGGCGGATGAGGGGGCGGTGCGGCGTATGGCAGAACTGATAAAGCGGCTGCGGTGCCTTGTTGGCAGGCATTCTCCATCGCGGCGTTCCGTGCGTTATGAAGGGCATCTCAAGATTGGCCCGTGCAAGTACTGCCGCAGGGAACTCGAGAAGAGCGCGGACGGGCGCTGGGTTGTCCGTCACCACGCGGGCAGTCCGGGCAAAGGCAAAGTCGCCGCCGAGGATTGAGCCCCGGTGGTTGACCTTCAGGTGGCGCGCGCCCAATTGGCTAGCGGGTAATACCGAGCCCCGAGCCAAGAGGAGCGAGCATGACCACCTGGACTTCCACTGACCCCATGACCGGCGATGTGCTGTGGCAGGGCGAGGACGCGGACGTCGATGTGGCGGTGATGGCGGCCCGTGCGGCGCAGGGAGACTGGGCGCTGCGGCCGCTGGCCGAGCGCATAGCGATTGCCGAGCGCTATGCCGAAGTGGTGAAAGCACATGCCGAGGACTTTGCCCGCGTGATTGCGCGCGAGACCGGCAAACCGCTGTGGGAAGCCCGCACCGAAGTGGGCACGGTGGCCGCCAAGGTCGCCATTTCGATCACCGCGCAGGCCGAGCGGGCGGGCGAGCGCTTTGGCGAGGCGGCCGGCGTGCCGCAGGCGCTGCGCCACAAGCCGCACGGCGTGCTGGCGGTGCTGGGCCCCTACAATTTTCCCGCCCACCTGCCCAACGGCCACATCGTGCCGGCGCTGCTGGCGGGCAACGCGGTGGTGTTCAAGCCGTCCGAACTGACCCCGGCTTCGGGTGCCTACATGGCAGGGCTCTGGGCCGAGGCGGGCCTTCCCGAAGGCGTGCTGATGGTAACGCAGGGCCGCGCCGATACCGGGCGGGCGCTGGCGGCGCATCCGGAGCTTGACGGGCTGCTCTTCACCGGGTCCTCGAACACCGGTCTGGCGCTGCATCAGGCCTTTGCCGCAAGGCCCGACCGGATACTCGCGATCGAGACGGGCGGCAACAATCCGCTGGTTGCGTGGGATATTGCGGAAGGCGACGTGGAAGCGGCGGCCTCGCTTGTGGTGCAATCGGGCTTCCTTTCGGCGGGCCAGCGCTGCACTTGCGCGCGGCGGCTGATCGTGGGGCCGGATGGCGGTGCGCTGATCAGCGCGGTGGTGGCCATGGCGGACCGCATCATCGTCGGCGGGCCGTTTGACGAGCCGGTGCCGTTCATGGGCCCGGTGGTCGACATGAACGCCGCAGCGCGGGTCGAGAAGGCGTGGGAGGCGCTGGTGGCGATGGGCGGAAAGGTGATCCGCCCGCTGCTGCGCCTGCGCGAGGGCACGCCGCTGCTGTCACCGGCGATGATCGATGTGACCGGGCTTGCGGTGCCGGACGAGGAAATCTTCGGCCCGGTGCTGCAGGTGATCCGCGTGCCCGATTTCGAGGCGGCGATGGCAGCGGCGAACGCCACCCGCTTCGGCCTTGCAGCAAGCCTGATCGGCGGGGACGAAGCGCTCTATCGCCGGTTCTGGGCGGCCAGCCGCGCGGGTGTGGTCAACTGGAACCGGCCGACAAATGGCGCCGCATCCTCGGCGCCGTTCGGAGGCGTGGGGATTTCGGGCAACCACCGCCCGAGCGCCTATTATGCGGCGGATTACTGCGCGTGGCCGGTGGCGAGCCTGGAGAGCCCGGCCATCGCTGCGGCGGCGCTGACGGGGCTGCGGGGATAGTTGGTGGGCCCGGCAGGATTCGAACCCGCGACCTAGCCGTTATGAGCGGCCAGCTCTAACCGCTGAGCTACAGGCCCACCTTGATCGTCCGGTTAATGCGCTGCCGGGCGATTGGCAAGCGCGGCTCAAACCTCCACCGCGGCGAGGATATCGGCCACGCTGGCGGGCCGGATCTGGCGTTGCTTGAGATAGGCGAAAACCGCGCGCCACCAGTCGTAGAGCTGGTCGAGGCCGCTTGCATCCCGCACGTAGGGTGTGAGGCCGGGGCGCAGCGAAGGGCTGTGGAAGGAAAACACCAGGACCGGCAGGCCATCGTCAATCGCGATATCGATGCCCTTGATCGCTTCCTCGATGCTGACCCCTTCCGGGGTCAGCGGGATGCGTTCAAGCATCGCCATCCGGGCGAGCAGGCCGCGCAGCTTGGGCGTGCGCCACAGCATGGGATAGAGCATCGGACCCTGCTGGCGCAGCATGCCCCAGAACACCGTGGTGAGCGGCAACTCCATGAGGCCGCCGGGCTTGTCGATCCACCACGGCCTGACGGGGTGCTCGGAGAAGTTGGGGCCGCCAGTGGAACTGTAATCGAAGCGGGCGCGGACCGAGGTATCGATCGCGAGCCCGGCCTGCGATAGGATACTGGCGCTGGCCGGGCCGACGCCATAACGGCCGGCGCGGTAGATCAGCGGAGCCTTGCCGAAGGCACTCTCGATCGTGTCTCGCAACGTGTTGAACTTCGCCGCTTCCAGCTCCGGCGCCAGATTGCCGGCATAGCTGTTGAAGACAGTGACGTCCTCGTCATGCGGCGGGTTGACCCAGGGATGGAGCTGGACGCCGATCTCGGCCCGGCCGGCGGCGACGGCATCGCCCAGCGCTTCGACCGCGGCGGGATCGGTCGCGATCGGATAATCGATCAGATAGACCGGGGCGACGCCCATGCCTTCGCAGAACTGCTGGAAACGGGCGAGGCGCGGGACATGGCTGAGCCCGTGGCCGGTGCGCCCGAGCGGCTGCGTCCAGTCGAATTCCTCTTCGGTATCGACGGTGACGATGAAGCGCTGGCCGAAAGCGGGCGCAAAGCGCACGTGCTGCCATGCACCCGGAACGTCGAGAATGTTCGGCTGAGCCACGCCTGCCAAGGTCCCCCTAGCCGGCCTCGCTGCCGACTACGCCTTTTTGGCTAGGTGCATGACGTGCGGTGGTCAAGAGCGGGAGAGTGACATCCACGCTTGCCCCATCGCGCACCATAAGGCCACCTGCTGCGCGCAGCTCCGCCCCGCACAAGCGCAGCGCAAAGCTGCTGCCGAGCATACCGCCGGGGCTGGCGAGACTGTCTGCGACGAGCGGTGCGCCCTCGCTCGATGCTACCAGCGAGGCGGGAAACGGGAGCCTGAGGCGGACGGCAAAGCCCTGCGGGCCGGCGCCTACGCTGAGGGACAGGTGTATGCGCTCACCCGGCGTCGCAGCGCTCGCGATCAGCGACAGCAGGCGCCAGAGCGTGCGTTCGAGCTCGTCTGGCAGCACCGCGACGGGCAGCGGGCCATCGGGGAGATCGTGCGTCAGCACGGCCTCGCGCGGGGCGAGCAGGGGTTCGAGCTGGGCGATCAGCCGGGTAAGGAGGGCGGTAAGGTCCGTCTCGGCTTCGGCGGGCACGCCCGCAGGGGCGGTTTCGAGCAGGGCGAGCCGCTCCACATCCTCGAACCCCGCCAGCATGCGCGCTGCATCGGACGCGATACCGGCGGCGAGGCTGCGGTACTGGTGCGGCGTGGGGCCGAGCAGCTGCTGCTGGATCAGTTCGGCAAAGCCCTGAATCGCATTGATCGGCGTGCGCAGTTCATGCAGCATTTGCCGAAGCCGATCGGTGCTGCGCTGCGCCGCATCCTCGGCAGCCGCGGGCATGGCCGCGAGGGACGGCGCGGGTGGGCGGCGCAGGCGGGCATTCCAGCCGAGGAAGTGCCCGCTATCGGGCACGAAAGCGGGAACAGCATCGATGCGCCAGGCCCCTTCGATCGGACCGGGCCCTTCGAGTTCCAGCCGTCCGCCGATCACGGGGAGCCGCGCCCGTGCCGCGCCGAGTGTGGCGGGATCGCAGGCGACCGGCGCATCGGGATCGGCGGCGAAGGGCCGCAACCCGACCAGCGCGCTGGCGAGGTGCGAGCTCGCGGCGGTGACCGTGCCATCGGCATCGAGCGCGATGTCGATCGCGATGACGGCGGGCGGCGCCGGGGGCGGCTCGTCCACAAAGGGCAGGCGGCTCTGGGCAATGGCCTGAGGGGCGGCGCCTTCGGCCTGAGCACCGGCCGGCAGGTCCCGCGCCCGGCGGAAGGCTTCGATGCGGGCGATGATAGCGCCGATACCCTCGGCCGCGGGCGGGGAGAAAGCCGGCTCGCTGGCGGGGGGTACGGCAGCGATTTGCGGCAGCGGCACGATGCGCGCCGCAGGTTCCCGCTGCTGGGCGAAACCGGGCGGAAGCGGCAGCGCGAAATCGGTGATCCCGAAGCGCGCCAGTAACCTTTCCACCTCGGGCCCGAGATCGCGGCGGTGGCGCAGGAAGCCGCGCGCCTGCACCGGCAGATCGGGGATCAGCCGCAGCCATTCCCGCTCCGTAAGGCGGGCCGAGGTTATCGCGGCCAGTGCCACTTTGGGACCGGCTTCGGCAAAATGTTCGACAAGGATTGGTGAACGCAGGCCTGCTGCGGCAATAAGGGATGCACTCGCGGGTTCGCCCAGCATCGCGGCGATCGAATCAAGCCGGGTCAGCGCGCCGATATGCTGCTCGGTCCAGCGTTCGACCGGGGTGCGGCCGAGAAGGTCCAGCAACTGGCGCATTTGCGTCGCGGCCGCACCCGGCCCGGCCGCGACGGTGCGCAGCACGGTTTCGAGGCGATCGTCAACAATCATGCGTTCTCCGAGCAGCAGGCGACGCGCGCAGGCGCGCCCGTGGTGGTTACCGGGACCCTAACAAAATGCGGGTGGGCGGGAAGGGGCCTGTTGATTGCGTTGCATTGTGGGACGATTGCGATATTAAACAACAAAATTATCGGCAGCAGCCGCACAAGGTGTGGAAAGTTACCAAGATTGGCCGGACAGCCCCTTTCATGCAGTCTATTATGCGGTTTTGACAAAGGGCGGCGTTAACCAATTGATCCGAACACAATGCCTCCGAGCGCACGCAGGATAAACAGAGAACCATGGCAACTCTCGACGGGATCGATCGGCGTCTCCTCGCCGAATTGCAGGATGAAGGGCGAGTGACCAATGTCGAGCTGGCGCAGCGCGTCGGCCTGACTGCGCCGCCCTGCCTGCGGCGGGTGCGCGCGCTGGAGGAAGCCGGCGTGATCCGCGGCTATCATGCCGAACTCGACCCCTCGAAGCTGGGCTTTGCCATCACCGTCTTCGCGCTGGTGAGCCTGAAGAGCCAGGCCGAGGAATCGCTCCGCCAGTTCGAAGAGCACATGCGCACCCTGCCCGAAGTGCGCGAGTGCCACATGCTGAACGGCGAGATCGATTTCATTCTGAAGATCGTCAGCCGCGATCTGCAGAGCTTTCAGGAATTCCTCACCAGCAAGCTGACGCCCGCGCCCAATGTGGCGAGCGTGAAGACCTCGCTGACGATCCGCACCGCCAAGCAGCTGCCGGGTGTGCCGCTGGGCGACTGAGCGTGCCGCCCACCGGCGGGCGCGCGGATTGCGTTGGATGCACTGGCCAATTCGCCGACATTGACGTTTGTTCAGCCCGCCGCGCCGCGTTCCCCGGTTGCGGATGATCGGCGTGTGTGAGACCGTCAGGCATGACCGTCCACTCACGACAGGATCTGGAACGGCTTGGGCGTTTGGCTCGCGCCCGCTATTCCCATGCGCTCATGTCAGACACCAAGTGGCGCAAGCTCTTTTCGGCGGTGGACGAAGCCGGACTGAGCCCGAAGCGCATCGTGGCCAAGTTCATCGATCGCCAGCACGTGAGCCAGATGAAGTGGCCGGGCGATTTGGCAATGTGGCCTCCGCACCCCTGGATCGACACGTTTGCGCTTGGACCAATCGAACTCAGGTCCATAGAATGGATACTGATCCCATCCCTGTTTCACGAAGAGCGCGGCGCACGCGGTGTTCCGCCGAGGGAGGTCCGGCAGGATTTTGAGGCTATTGGCCTCCTGCTGGAGTCTCTGGGGCAGTTTCCCCTCGAGGTGTCTGCCGAAGGGCTGCGGATCATCGGCTACAAATAGCGAAAGGGTCCACCGCGCCAATGGCAATCCGATCCGATGAAACCGCCACCACTTCGCTATCCGCATAGCTTGCTGGTGCCATCTAGGTAGAATCCCGGATTTTGCCGGAAAGCATGTCTGCCGAGCTGTCGATGGGGGTGGCCGCGCCCGGATTGGCGCATTTCCGGGCATTCTCCGGCCCTGTTCGGGCTCTGCCGTCGGCTTGCTGCTGCAGGGAAATTTAACCCTTATCCGCTAACCCGCCTCGCAACGGATTGAACGGCATCCGCCAGGCCGCGCGCGCAGAGTTGTTGCGGCGACGGCCTTGGCGGGGTGCATGCGGGGACGCGGAATGGTTGAAATCGTCAAGGTCGGCGGCGAATTTCTGGTCAACACCACGGTTGCGGGCTTTCAGGAAATGCCCTCGATCACCGGGCTTTCCGGTGGCGGCTTCGTGGCGACCTGGACCGACTATTCGGATGTGAGTGGCCTCGGCGTGGCCAAGGCGCAGCTCTACAGCGCAGCAGGCACCAAGGTGGGCGCCGAGTTCGCAGTGGCGAGCGGCGCGGCGACCGACCAGTCGTTCCCGACGGTGACGAGCCTTGCGAACGGCGGGTTCGTGGTGGCCTGGACCGAAGCGGGCGTCCAGTCAGACTACAAGATCAAGGCGCAGGTCTACGACGCAAGCGGAGCGGTGGTGACGCCGGCATTCCTCGTCAATAGCACGACCTGGACGCAGCAGGGCGGCAACAACCTGCCCGGCAACCACAACCCCACGACCACCGGCCTTTCCGGCGGCGGCTTCGTGGTGACCTGGCAGGACTATGCCGGCACTGCCGGTGATGCGAGCGGTGCGGGGATCCTGTCGCAGCTCTACAGCGCGGCAGGCGCACCGGTGGGCAGCGCGGTGCGCGTGAACACCCAGACGAGCGGCGACCAGACCCAGCCGATGGTGACCAGCCTTGCGGGCGGCGGCTATGTCGTGACGTGGATGGACGGCACTGCGGCCGGCACGGTGATGAAGGCGCAGCTCTTCAGCGCGGCGGGCGCGAAAATCGGTGGCGAGATTGCGGTCGATGCCGAAGTGCAGAGCGATCAGGCGCTGCCGGTGGTGACGGGCCTCGCGACGGGCGGCTTCGTGGTGGCGTGGCAGGATTCGAAACCGGCGAGCGGCGAGCCCGATACGCTGATCCGCGCGCAAGTGTTCAGCGCGGCCGGGGCCAAGGTGGGCACTTCGCTGGTGGTGAGCGACACGACCGCAGGCGAGCGCGACTTCCCCTCGATCGCCAGCCTGCCCAACGGCGGCTTCGTGGTGACGTGGCAGCATTTCACGAGCCCCACCGACAGCGACATCAAGGCGCAGGTTTTCAATGGCGACGGCACCAGGCTGGGCGCCGAAATGCTTATCAATACGTCGACGGCGGACTATCAGGAGCGCCCGGTCATCACCAGCGTGACGGGCGATGGCTTTGTCATTGCGTGGGGTGACAGCAGCGGCCTTGGCGGCGATGCCGACGGGACCAGCATCAAGGCGCAGAGGTTCAGCTACGGCGCCTACAACGTGATCACCGGCACCGATGCGATCGATGCGCTCACCGGTACCACCGGCGATGACCACCTCGTCGGCCTTGCCAGCAACGACACGTTGACGGGCCTCGGCGGCAATGACCTGCTCGATGGCGGCACCGGCAACGATACTATGGTCGGCGGGCTGGGTGATGACGTCTATGTCGTCGACGCGGCGGGCGATGTGGTGACCGAGCTTGCCGGACAGGGCACCGACACGGTGCAGACGACGCTGGCAAGCTACACGCTGGGCAACAACGTCGAGAACCTGACTTTCACCAACAACATTGCCCATACCGGCAACGGCAATTCGCTGAACAACGTGCTGACCGGTGGCGGCGGCGCGGACAGCCTCAATGGCGGGACCGGCGCGGACCGCATGGTCGGCCGGCTGGGGAACGATACCTACACTGTCGACAACCTGGGCGACACGACCATCGAGGCCGTGGGCGAGGGGACCGATACGGTCGTTTCCTCGATCAGCTGGACGCTGGCGACCAATGTCGAGAATCTCTCGCTTTCGGGTTCGGCCGCGATCAATGGCACCGGGACCAACGAAGCCAACGTGCTGACCGGCAATGGCGCGGCCAACGTGCTCACGGGCCTTGGCGGCAACGACACGCTGAACGGCAACGCGGGTGCGGACACCATGATCGGCGGGCAGGGCGACGATGCCTATTCCGTGGACAATGCAGGCGACGTGACCACCGAAGCGGCGGGCGAGGGGACCGACCGCGTTTCTGCCTCGATTTCCTGGACGCTGGCCGCCAATGTCGAGAACCTGACGCTTTCCGGCTCATCCGCGATCAACGGCACCGGCAATGGTGACGCCAACGTGCTGAACGGCAATGGCGCGGCCAACGTACTCACCGGCCTCGGCGGCAACGATACGCTGAATGGCGGCGCCGGCGCGGACACCATGGTCGGCGGGCTGGGGGATGACAGCTACGTCGTCGACAACATCGGCGATGTCGTGACCGAACTGGCTGCGCAGGGCACCGATCTCGTCACCGCCTCGATCAGCTGGACACTGGGCGCCAACTTCGAGAACCTCACGCTTTCGGGCAGTGCGGTGATCAACGGCACGGGCACCAACGACGCCAACGTGATCACCGGCAACGGCGCGAACAACGTGCTGACCGGGCTGGGCGGCAACGACACGCTGAACGGCGGATCGGGCAGCGATACGATGATCGGCGGACTGGGCGATGACACCTTTGTGGTCGATTCGAGCAGCGATGTGGTGACCGAGCTGGCGGGCGAGGGCACCGATCTCGTGCGGACCACGCTGTCGAGCTATACGCTTGCGGCCAATGTCGAGAACCTGACCTTCACCAATTCTTCGGCGCACAGCGGCACCGGCAATGCGCTGAACAATGTGATCACCGGCAATGCGGGCAACGATACGCTGAACGGCGGCGCGGGGACGGATACGCTGATCGGCGGCTTCGGCAACGACAGCTATGTGGTGGACAACAGCGGAGACGTGGTGACCGAATTTGCCGGGCAAGGCACGGATCTGGTGACGGCTGCGGTGAGCTATACGCTGGCCGCCAACATCGAGAACCTGACGCTTTCCGGCACGGCGGCGATCAATGGCACCGGCAATACCGATGCCAACGTGCTGACCGGCAACAGCGGCGCCAATGTGCTGACCGGGTTTGGCGGCAACGATACGCTCAACGGCGGAGCGGGCAACGACACGCTGATCGGCGGCCTTGGCGATGACATCTATGTCGTCGATGCCGCGGGCGATGTGGTGACCGAACTTGCCGGTGAAGGCACCGACACGGTGCAGACCACGCTCGGCAGCTATACCATGGCCGCGAATGTCGAACGGCTGACCTTCACCAACAACTCCTCGCACACCGGCATCGGCAATGCGCTTGCCAACGTGATCACCGGCAACAGCGGCAGCGATGTGCTCGATGGCGGTGCAGCGGCGGACACGCTGATCGGCGGCGCGGGCAACGACAGCTATTTGGTCGACAATGCGGGCGATGTGACCACCGAACTCGCGGCGCAAGGGACCGACCTCGTCACCGCCTCGCTCAGCTGGACGCTGGCGGCCAATATCGAGAACCTGACGCTTTCGGGGACCGCCGCGATCAATGGCACGGGCACCAACGAGGCCAACGTGCTGACGGGCAACAGCGGCGCCAATGTGCTGACCGGCCTTGGCGGCAACGACACGCTCAATGGCGGCGCGGGGATCGACACCCTGATCGGTGGGCTGGGCGATGATATCTATGTCGTCGATGTGGCGGGCGATGTGGTGACCGAGTTGGCGGGCGAGGGCACTGACACGGTGCAGACCACGCTCGCCAGCTATACGCTGGGCGCGAATATCGAACGGCTGACCTTCACCAATAACGTCTCGCACACCGGCATCGGCAATGCGCTTGCCAACGTGATCACCGGCAACAGCGGCAACGATCTGCTGAATGGCGGCCTCGGCGCGGACACGCTGATCGGCGGCAGCGGCAACGACAGCTATGTGGTCGACAATGCGCTCGATGTGACGACCGAGGCGTCAGGCGGCGGGACCGATCTGGTGACGGCATCGCTGAGCTGGACGCTGGCGCTCAATGTCGAGAACCTGACCCTGTCCGGCAGCGCCGCGATCGACGGCACCGGCAACACGCTTGCCAACGTGCTGACCGGCAACACCGGCAACAACGTGCTCTCGGGGCTCGACGGCAATGACACGCTGAGCGGCGGGCTTGGTGACGACACGCTGCTGGGCGGGATCGGCAACGATACGCTGATCGGCGGCACGGGCAACGACACGCTGAATGGCGGCACCGGAACGGATATCTTCGTGTTCAATGCAGCACCGAATGCGGCGACCAATTTCGACACGCTGCAGGACTTCACGTCCGGCGCCGACAAGCTCTCGTTCAGCCGCGCGGTCTTCACCGGCTTTGCCGCGACGGGCGCGATGAGCGTCGATGCGTTCTGGTCGGGCGCGGGGGTCAATGCGGCGCACGATGCGACGGACCGGTTCATCTACAACACCACGACCGGGGTGCTGTGGTATGATGCGGACGGAACCGGGGCGACGGCAGCGGTGCAAGTGGCGCAGCTGTCCGGGGCGCTGGTTTTCAGCGATTTCCTGATTACGGCCTGATTGGACTACCCTTCCGCTGTGATCTTCCGCGCCAGCGTCTGGCGGAAGCGGAACGAGGCGAGGTCGTTCTTGAGATCGATGGAGGGCGTGAGGCTGGTGTCCATGCCGATCTGCACCGCGTTCAGGATCACGCGGTCTTCCTCGAAGGCATGCTTCACGTCTTGCGTGAACTCTTCGGACACTGCCGCATCATCGGGCGCGAAGTTCCTCAGCTGGAACCAGAAATAGCGCGTCTGGCGCGCGTTCACCGGGGTGAGGAAATTGAAGCTGTCCATGCAGAAGGCATCGGCGTGGAGGGGCAAGTCCGCTCCGCCGCTGCCAGCGGGGGTGAACACCGCCTTGATCACCGCGTTCGAGGGATAGCGCACCTCGTAGTGCTGGTAGCGATCGGCGCGGCCGGCGAATTTCAGGAACTTGGCGTAGAACGGCGCAGGCTCGGTATCCATCAGCCAGCGCGCGGCGGTCACGCCATCGGGCGCCGACAGGGTCTCGATCGGGACGGCGGCGCAGGAAGCATCGCCGAAGGAGCCGGGGTGAACCCAGGTGACGTGGGTGGGATCGAGCAGGTTGTCGACCACATAGAGGTAGTGGCAATCGACCTGCATGACCGGACCGCGGTTGTAGCCCCATTCGGGTGAGCCCCATTGCGGGATGTCGACAATCGTCGCCGGATCCGCCTTGGCTGGATCGCCCATCCAGATCCACACGAGGCCATAGCGCTCGGCGAGCGGATAGGCGCGCGCACAGGCCTTGGGCAGGGCGCTCTGGGTAGGGGCGGCAATGCAGGCGCCGCTGCGGTCGAACGTCAGTCCATGGTAGCCGCAGATCAGCGTATCGCCCTCGCGCCGGCCCATCGAAAGCGGCAGCTTGCGGTGCGGGCAGGCATCTTCAAGCGCAATCGGGGTGCCATCCTCTGCGCGGAACAGCACCACGCGTTCGCTCAGAATCTCGCGCGGGGTCAGCGCATAAGTGATCGCATCGGCCCAGTCGGCCACGTACCACGCGTTTCGGAGGAAGCCCTCTGCACCGAGGCGCATGGTCAGGCTTTTGCTTCCGCCGCCTGTTCGTGGTGGCGGATCACTTCCTGGATGATGAAGCGCAGGAATTTCTCGCTGAATTCGGGATCGAGCTTGGCGTCTACCGCAAGCGCGCGCAGCCGGGCGATCTGGCGCTCCTCGCGCGCGGGGTCGCTGGCGGGCAGCTGGTGCGCCGCCTTGTAGGCACCGACGGCCTGCGTGATGCGGAATCGCTCGGCCAGAATGTGGATCATCGCCGCGTCGATATTGTCGATGGACTGGCGATAACCTGCCAGCACCGGGTCTTCGCTCATCCCAAATCTCCGTCCATCCGCCCCGCCGCGAGGGGCTCAAGGCCCACTGTGGCACAACTTGTATCTTGCCAAGCGGCGGTGGGCAGGCCAAGCGAGCGGGAAATGACAGCAACCATCCACTCGATCCCCCGCCGCGCCGAGCCGTCGCTGCAGCCGCTCATGGCGCTCGTGGCCGAAGGCATGAACAGTGTCAACGAAGTGATCCTCGGCCGGATGCAATCGCGCATCCCGCTGATCCCGGCGCTTGCTGGCCATCTCATCGCCGGTGGCGGCAAGCGCATGCGCCCGATGCTCACGTTGGCGAGTGCTTCGCTGCTGGGGTATGGCGGCAGCCGCCACTACAAGCTGGCGGCGACGGTGGAGTTCATTCACACCGCAACCCTGCTGCACGACGACGTGGTAGATGGCTCGGGCATGCGGCGCGGCAAGCAGGCGGCCAACATCATCTTTGGCAATCCGGCCACCGTGCTCGTCGGCGATTTCCTGTTTAGCCGCAGCTTCGAGCTGATGGTGGAGGACGGCAGCCTCAAGGTGCTCAAGATCCTTTCGGGCGCCTCTGCCGTGATTGCGGAAGGCGAAGTCGACCAGCTGGTCGCGCAGCGGCAGGTGGAAACGACCGAGGAACGCTACCTCGCGATCATCAACGCCAAGACCGCAGCGCTGTTCGCCGCCGCGTGCCGCATCGCCGCCGTGGTGGCCGAGCGCAGCGAGGCGGATGAACTCGCGCTCGATTCGTATGGCCGCAACCTCGGCATTGCGTTCCAGCTGGCAGACGATGCGATCGACTACGATTCGGACGCGTCCGAAATGGGCAAGGACCAGGGCGACGACTTTCGCGAGGGCAAGATGACGCTGCCGGTGATCCTCGCCTATGCGCGCGGCTCGGCCGAGGAACGCACCTTCTGGCAGGAAGCAATTGCCGGCGACCGCAACAGCGATGCCGATCTGGCGCATGCGGTTGCGCTGATTCGCAAGCACGAGGCGGTAAACGCCACGCGCGAGCGCGCACGCTATTATGCGCAGCGCGCGATCGACGCGATTGCGGCCTTCCCGGCGAGCGCTGCGAAGGCGGCGATGACCGAGGCGGCGGAATTTGCGGTGGCGCGGCGGTTTTGAGGCCAAAGACAAGACGTTTCGTCATTGCGGGGTGAAGCTCACCCCATCGGGTACATGATCTCCCGGCTCACCGCGTTGACGGCCTTCATTGCCTCTTCCGGCAGCACCAGATCGGCGGCGGCGAAGATCGGGGCGCATTGTTCCTCGGTGGTGACGCCGACGATGGTCGAGGCGACGAAATCGTGCTGCTTGGACCAGGCGACCGCGAAAGTGACGGGGTCGAGGCCGTGTTCGCGCGCGATCATGGCGAAGCGTTCGGCGGATTCGATCGACTTGTCATTGACGAAGCGGCGCGCCATCGCGCTCTGGCGGCCGCCCATTTCGAGGTACTTCGAAAAGCGCGCGCCTTCGGGCCGGGCGCCGCCGCTGTACTTGCAGGCGAGCACACCGCCGCCGATGGGCGAGTAGGGGATGAGGCTGACGCCTTCCTTGCGGCAGACTTGCGCGAGTTCATCCTCGAAGCGGCGGTTGTTGAGGCTGAAGTTGTTCTGGATCGTCTGGTAACGCGCAGCGCCGACGGCCTTGGCAGCCTCGATCGACTTCATCAGGCCCCACGATGTCTCGTTCGAGCAGCCGAGCACGCGCACCTTGCCGGCGCGGACGAGCTCGTCGAGCGTCTCCATGGTTTCTTCATAGGCGGTATCGTGATCGGGCCAGTGGGTCTGGTAGAGATCGATGTAATCGGTGCCGAGCTTCTTGAGGCTGTCTTCCACCGCGCGGATGATGTTGTGCCGATCAAGCGCGGTCATGCCGTTGCGCTTGGGGCTCTTGAACCAGACGTGGCTGGGGCCGGAGACCTTTGTTGCCATGATGATCGCATCGCGCGGCTTGGTCTTCATCCACTTGCCGACGATTTCCTCGGTGCGGCCGACATACTTGATGTCGGGCGGGACGGGGTAGCCTTCCGCCGTATCGTAGAAATTGATGCCGGCATCGTAGCTCATGTCGAGGATGCGCAGGGCGGTGGCTTCATCGGCCTGACTGCCGAAGGTCATCGTCCCCATGCAGATATCGGAAACGACGATGGCGGAAGTGCCGAGGCGGCGGTGCTGCATGACGTGGAATTCTCCCGGAAGGTTTGAAGCGCAGGGTGGCGTGGCGGCGCGGGCCGGTCAAGGCGGGCGGGCGCTAGCAAAAGAGCGGATGGGTTAGCCGGGGCGTTTGCCGATGAGCCACCACACCGCACCGGCGGCCAGCAAAGCTGCGGCGGCGATCAGGACCGCAATCACCGTGCCGCCGGCGAGAATGCTCGTGAGGAGCGCGACGAGAATTTCGATGCTGGTCCTCATGGGCACGGCCCTAGCATGGATTGCAGGGGCCGCAGAGGGTGCTTAGGGCAAAGCCTGTGAGTGACCTTCCGATCCATGCCGTTTTGCCACAGTTGCTCGGCGCGCTGCGCGCCATCCCCTCCGCCGTGCTGATTGCGCCGCCCGGGGCGGGCAAGACGACGGCGGTGGCGCCTGCGCTGATCGGCGAGCCGTGGTGCAAGGGGCAGGTGATCGTGCTGAGCCCCCGGCGCGTGGCGGCGCGCGCGGCGGCTGAGCGCATGGCAGAGCTGATGGGGGAGCAAGCGGGGGAGACGGTCGGCTATGTCACCCGGCTTGATGCCAAGCGCGGCCCGCGTACACGGATCGTGGTGATGACCGAGGCGATCTTCGTCTCGGCGCTGCTGGCCGATCCGGAGCTTGGCGGTGTTTCGGCGGTGCTGTTTGACGAAGCACACGAGCGCGGGCTGGGCAGCGATCTGGCGCTGGCGCTCAGCATCGAAGCGCAGGGCGTGCTGCGCGATGATCTGCGGCTCTTGGTGATGTCCGCCACGCTCGATGGGGCGCGGTTTGCGCGGCTCATGGGCGATTGCCCGGTGGTGGAGAGCGAAGGCAAGGCGCATCCGCTGGTGATCCGCTGGCTGGGATCGCGGCCCGATCTGAAGCCCGAACAGGCGGTGGCGAGCGCGGTGGCGCAGGCTTGGGGTGAGGAGGAAGGCGATATTCTGGCCTTTCTGCCCGGCGTGGCGCAGATCGAACGCTGTGCGGACCTGCTGGCGGAGCGGCTGCCCAAGGCGCTGGTGCTGCCGCTGCATGGGCAGGTGGAGCCCGCAGGGCAGCGCGCGGCGATCCGGCGTGATGCGCAAGGGCGGCGACGCGTGGTCTTGGCAACAAGCATTGCCGAGACCTCGCTGACCCTGGACGGCGTGCGGATCGTGGTCGATGCGGGGCTTTCGCGGCGGTCGGAGTTCGACAAGGCGGCGGGCGTCTCGCGGCTGGTGACGGTGCGGGCGAGCCAGGCCTCGGCGGCGCAGCGCGCGGGCCGCGCGGCGCGGCAGGGGCCGGGCGTCGCCTATCGCTTG
>NZ_JAIEPN010000207.1 GCF_019748365.1 Novosphingobium sp. | reverse complement strand
CCGCGATAGAGTTCGGTATGGCCCTTCTGCCGGCCGAAGCCCTTGGCTTCGGTGACGGTGATGCCGGAAACGCCGATCTCGTGGAGCGCTTCCTTCACCTCGTCCAGCTTGAAGGGCTTGATGATCGCTTCGACCTTTTTCACTCGATCATTCCCTGCAGGCAGACCGGTTCCAGGCCCTGAGGCCCTGACCGGCGGTGTTGGTATTCGTACGGAGCCCGATACCGGACAATCTATCCAAGAATCGTGCCACGCGCGTCGGGCCCATCACTAGGACAGGAATGGGGCGTGCGGAAGCCGGAAAACGGCCGCTCCGGCAAGAATGCAAGGTTGGCGCGCACGCATGCATTGCGCAAGTTGCGCGGAAAAGACGGTTTGGTGCACAAGATTTGCGCAAGTGCTGCCTGATTTTTGGGCAGGACGGCGCAGGCTCAGCCCCCGTAAGGCGGCTGATGCAGCCCCGCCGGGCTCAGTGTGAAGATCTCGCAGCCCGTTTCGGTCACGCCGATCGAATGCTCGAACTGCGCGGAAAGCGAGCGGTCGCGCGTCACAGCCGTCCAGCCGTCGTCGAGCAGCTTCACCCCGGCCTTGCCGAGATTGATCATCGGTTCGATCGTGAAGAACATGCCTGGGCGCAGTTCCGGCCCGGTGCCCTTGTGCGCCGCGTGGATCACTTCGGGCGCATCGTGGAACAGGCGGCCGAGGCCGTGTCCGCAGAATTCGCGCACCACGCCGTAGCGGTGGCGCTCGGCATGGGCCTGGATCGCTGCGCCGATATCGCCGAGCCGCGCGCCGGGGCGGACTTGCTCGATACCGATCATCAGGCATTCGTACGTCACATCGACCAGCCGCTTCGCCTTCAAGGGTACATCGCCGACGAGGTACATGCGGCTGGAATCGCCGTGCCAGCCATCGAGCAGCGGGGTCACGTCGATATTGACGATATCGCCATCACGCAGAATGCGGCTTTCCGAAGGGATGCCGTGGCACACCACGTGGTTGATCGAGACGCAGCACGAATGCGTATAGCCGCGGTAGCCGAGTGTGGCGGGGACAGCGCCGCCATCGAGCGTCATCTGCCGCACGACATCGTCGATCGCGGCGGTGCTGACGCCGGGCTGCACCATCGGCACCAGCGCATCGAGGATTTCGGCGGCAAGGCGCCCGGCCTTGCGCATGCCTTCGAAGCCCGCAGGCCCATGCAGCTTGATCGTGCCGTCACGCGGCATCACATCGGTTTCGTCGGCGATCACATAGTCGGTCATGGAGGCCATGTAGCGACTTCCTGCCGGAATTGCGAGATCGCAAGGGCCCACCCGTGTTGCACCCCATGCAGTTTCCTCTCGCACTCGCCGCCAAGCTGCGGCAACACTCCAAGGCACGATGACCCAGCTTGATGCACTGATCCAGCCCGACCGTGGCCAGAAGGCCATTCCGCTTCACCTGATCGACAAGACCGGCCTGCCCGGATGGCTTGCGGGCCTCACCGCGGCGCAGCGGGCGGTGCTCGCCGGGCAGGGCTTCGAGGGCGGTGCGGGCGAAACTGCGATTGTCCCCGATGCGGCGGGCGCTGGCGAGGGTTGGTTCGCAGTGGCGGGCGTTGCCGATCCGGCGAAGCTTTCCAGCTGGTGCCTCGCTCCGCTGGCCGACCGGCTGCCTGCGGGCACGTACCGGCTTGCGAGCCCGGGCGCAGAAGGCCCCGCACTGATCGGCTGGCGCCTCGCCCAGTACCGCTTCGATCGCTATCGCAGCGAGCCATCCGACAAAGGCGCGCGGCTGCTGCTGACGCACGCGCTGGGCGCGATGAACGCGGCGCTGGCCGAAGCGGACGCGGTCATCCGGGTGCGCGATCTGGTCAATACGCCGGCCGAGGACATGGGGCCCGCGCAGCTTGAGGCGGAAGCGCGGGCGCTGGCGAAGGCGCACCATGCGGTGATCCATGTCGTATCGGGCGACGGCCTGGAGCGCGATTATCCGATGGTCCATGCGGTGGGCCGCGCGGCGGCGCGCAGCCATGCGCCGCGGCTGATCGAGATCGAGTGGGGCGATCCGGCGCACCCGCGCCTCGCGATTGTCGGCAAGGGCGTCTGCTTCGATTCCGGCGGGCTCGACATGAAGCCGAGTTCGGCGATGGCGCTGATGAAGAAGGACATGGGCGGTGCGGCGCATGCCTTGGCGCTCGCAGGGCTGGTGATGGGCGCGGGGCTGCCGGTGCGGCTGCACGTGCTGGTGCCGGCCGTGGAGAACGCGGTTTCGGGCAATGCCTTCCGCCCGGGCGATGTGCTGCGCTCGCGCGCGGGGCTTTCGGTGGAGATCACCAATACCGATGCCGAAGGGCGGCTGGTGCTCGGCGATGCACTGGTGCGCGCCTGCGAGACCCGGCCCGAACTGCTGATCGACTTCGCCACGCTGACAGGCGCGGCGCGCGTGGCGCTGGGGCCGGATTTGCCCGCAATGTTCGCCCGCAGCGACGAGACGGCGGCCGGTCTGCTGGCAGCGGGCCTCGAGCGCGATGATCCCTGCTGGCGCCTGCCGCTCCACGATGGCTACCGTGAAATGCTGAAGTCCGACGTGGCAGACCTGCAGAACAGCCCCTCGGGCGGGTTCGCCGGAGCGACCATCGCGGCGCTGTTCCTCGACCGGTTCGTGGCCGAAGGCGTTGATTGGGCGCACTTCGATACCTTCGCCTGGCGCCCCGCCGCCAAGCCCGGCCGGCCCAAGGGCGGCGAGGCATTGGGCCTGCGCGCGGCATGGGGGCTGATCCAGTCCCGCTTTGGCAAAGAGCGCAATCCTTGAACCTTGAGCCCGATGCCTATAAGCGCCCGGCTTTCCTGTTTGCCGGAAAGCCTGACGTGACCGATCTGATCCTGCCCACTCTCAAGACGTCGCATGCGCTGACGGGCCCTGCGCCCAAGGTCGATGCCCACGCGCATACTCGCGCGGTGCGGGGCGATCTGGCGCATGTGCGCTATGCCGGGCAGGTCTTCGTCTCGCACTATGCGGTACCGATGCCGCGCACGGTGGGCGCTGCCGGGGCGAGCTTGCACACGGCGGGCCGCGAGGATGCCGAGGTGATCGGCACGCTGGCGGCGGGCGAGACGTTCAACCTGCTCGACAAGGCGGGCGGTTGGGGCTGGGGGCAGCAGGGCGAGGACGGCCTTGTCGGCTATCTGCCGCTGACGGCGCTGGAGCCGTGACCACGCGCGTTTTCATCGACGGCGCCGCGGGCACCACCGGGCTCGAGATTGCCGACCGGCTGGCGGGCCGCCGCGAGTTCAGCCTGATCGCGCTGAGCGATGCCGAGCGCAAGGATGCAAAGGCCCGCGCCGAAGCGCTCAATGCGGCGGATGTCGCGATCCTGTGCCTGCCGGATGATGCCGCGCGCGAGGCGGTCTCGCTGATTGCCAATGACAAGACCCGCGTGATCGATGCCTCGACTGCGCACCGCGTGGCGCCGGGCTGGACTTATGGTTTCCCGGAGATCGTGGGCTTTGACGCCGTGGCGCAGGCCAAGCGGGTTTCCAATCCCGGCTGCTATCCCACCGGCTTCCTCGGCTTGCTTGTGCCGCTGCTGCGAGCGGGGTTGCTGCCTGCGGACTGGCCCTACACGGTCAATGCCGTCTCGGGCTATTCGGGCGGCGGCAAGGCGCTGATCGCGCGGTTCGAGGACGATACCGACATTGCCTTCCGCGCCTATGGCCTTGGCCTTGGGCACAAGCACGTGGCGGAGATGCAGGGCCATGCCGGGCTGACCCACGCGCCGATCTTCGCGCCCGCGGTGGTCCCAGCGCATCGCGGCATGGTGGTGGAAGTGCCCGTGCCGCTGGCCGCCATCCCCGGCGCGGCGGCACCCGATGCGCTGCGCGAGGCGCTGAAGGCGTTCTACGAAGGCAGCCCGCTGGTGCGCGTGCTGGATGGCGTTCCTGACGAACTCCTGCTGCGCCGCTCCGACGCCCCGCGCGACGGGCTCGACTTGTATGTCTTCGGCAGCAAGGATGGCCGCCAAGCGCGCCTCGTTGCGCTGCTCGACAACCTCGGCAAGGGCGCGAGCGGGGCTGCGGTGCAGAGCCTCAACCTGATGAGCGGTTTGCCCGAGACGGCGGGCCTGCGCCTTTGATTGGCTTCATCGAGTTTTTCAATTGGTTCTATGGCATTGATTTGTGGCCGATCATCTCGCTGATCGTGTTAGCCTCATTGTTTGTCGTCATTTTGGGGGTCGGCGCGCTGGTCTGGGATCGCTGGTTTCGCCGGGATTGAAGTCCTGACGGCGCTTTTGCAGCGCTCGGCCTGCGCCTCTAAAGACACCTTGTTCCCCAACGACCGTTCGTGTCGAGCGAAGTCGAGACACCATTCGCCGCGTCTGGTGTCTCGACTTCGCTCGACACGAACGGGGGTGGGATTGTTGCAAGGAACAGAGCAAGGAACAGAGCAAGGAACAGAGATCGTGTGGCCCAACCCTGATCCCGTCCGTCCCGGCCAGGAAAGCGTCTGGGACTATCCCCGCCCCGCCGTCGCGCGGGCCTGCAGCGCGCATGTGGTGATCGAGCATCGCGGGCAGATCATCGCCGATACCCGCCGCAGTGTGCAGACGCTCGAGACCAGCCATCCGCCGAGCTATTACATCCACCCCGAGGATATCGCGCCGGGCGCGCTGCGTCGGGCTTCCGGCTCCTCGCTGTGCGAATGGAAAGGCGCGGCGGCTTACTGGGATGTTGTCGTCGATGGCGAGGTGCTGCAGCAGGTCGGCTGGAGTTATCCGAAGCCCACGCCGAAGTTCGCCATGCTGGCCGGCTTCATCGCGTTCTATGCCGCGCCATTCGATCGGTGCAGTGTCGATGGCGAGACGGTGATTCCGCAGGCAGGCGGGTTCTATGGCGGCTGGATCACCAGCAAGGTGGCTGGCCCCTTCAAGGGCGGACCCGGCAGCAGAGGCTGGTAAGCGGGGCGCCACGAATGCCAAGATGATCAGGATTGCGGCGATCAGTCTGAGAGCCTGATCCTTGAACGGATTGGGTAATTCGAAAAACCATATCAATTGGTATGAATATCTCATCCGCTGTACTGAAATCGTACCATCTGGGATGATCCTTGTTTCTGCAAAGCTTCGGATGAAGTGGGGCAAGGACGCTTGCCCTGCGCCTTATCATAAGTAAAAAGACTGGATGCCATCCGACATCGAGATATCGCGCGCGGCGACGCTCCAGCCCATCCTCCAGATCGCCGAGCGCGCGGGTATCCCTGCCGCCGCAGTCGAGCCTTATGGCCACTACAAGGCCAAGCTCGATCTGGCGCTGCTGGAAGCCGAGGCCGGGAAGGCGCCGGGCAAGCTGATCCTCGTCACCGCGATCAACCCGACCCCGGCGGGCGAGGGCAAGACGACGACCTCGGTCGGCCTTGCCGATGCGCTAAACCGGATCGGCAAGCGCACCATGCTGGCTTTGCGCGAACCCTCGCTCGGCCCCTGCTTCGGCACCAAGGGCGGCGCGACCGGGGGCGGCTATGCGCAAGTCGTGCCGATGGAGGACATCAACCTCCACTTCACCGGCGATTTCCACGCGATTACCAGCGCGCACAATCTGCTCGCCGCAATGATCGACAACCATATCTACTGGGGCAATGCGCTCGATCTCGATGTGCGGCGGATCGTCTGGCGCCGCGTGCTCGATATCAACGACCGCGCGCTGCGCGATATTGCGCAAGGGCTGGGCGGGCGCGCCAACGGTTTCCCGCGCGAATCCGGGTTCGATATCACCGTTGCCTCCGAAGTCATGGCGATCCTGTGCCTCGCCGAAGACCTTGCGGACCTTGAGGCGCGGCTTGGCCGGATCGTGGTGGGCTATACCCGCAAGGGCCGCCCCGTCACCGCGCGTGAGCTCAAGGCCGATGGCGCGATGGCCGTGCTGCTGGCGCAGGCGATCAAGCCCAATCTGGTGCAGACATTGGAAGGCAACCCCGCGCTCGTCCACGGCGGGCCGTTTGCCAATATCGCGCATGGCTGCAATTCGGTGCGGGCGACGCGTGCGGGGCTGGCGCTGGCGGACTATGTGGTGACCGAGGCGGGCTTCGGCGCGGATCTGGGCGCGGAAAAGTTCTTCGATATCAAGTGCCGTCAGGCGGGCCTCAAGCCGGCGGCGGCGGTGATCGTCGCTACCGTGCGCGCGCTCAAGATGAACGGCGGCGTGGCCAAGAATGCGCTTGCGCCCGAGGATGTCGAGGCGGTGCGGCGGGGCGGGGTGAACCTCGTGCGGCATATCGAGAACGTGCGCCAGTTCGGCGTGCCGGCGGTCGTCGCCATCAACCGCTTCCCCACCGACAGCGACGCGGAAATCGCTGAAGTGCAGGCCATCGCCGCCGCGCATGGTTCGCAGGCATTTGTCTGCACGCACTGGGCCGAAGGCGGCGCCGGCGCGGTCGGGCTGGCCGAGCGAGTGGTCGAACTGGCCGAAGCGTCCTCGCAGTTCGCGCCGCTCTATGACGATGCGCTGCCGCTGTTCGACAAGATCAACACCATCGCCACCCGTATCTACCGCGCCGAGTGCGCCATTGCCGACCCGGCGGTGCGTGCGCAGCTGGCCACGTGGGAAGAGCAGGGCCACGGCGCGCTGCCGGTCTGCATCGCCAAGACGCAGTATGGCTTTACCACCGATCCTGCCGCGCTGGGCGCACCGACCGGGCATGTGATCCCGGTGCGCGAGGTGCGGCTTTCGGCGGGGGCTGGCTTTGTCGTCGCGATCTGCGGCGAGATCATGACCATGCCCGGCCTGCCGCAAGTGCCGGCGGCCGAGCGCATCCACATCAATCCCGAAGGCCGGATCGAAGGACTGTTCTAGGGGATTTTCCGCTTTCGCGGAAGGCGGCACCGGCCCGCTCCCCCGCCCGGCCACCCACGAGAGTATCCTGAATGGGTGGCCGGGCGGGGGAGCGGGCCGGTGCCGCCCTGTTTCAGCCAGGCTGAAACAGAAAGGACTCCCTATTTCCCGAAGCTGATCGCCGGCATTTCCGCATCGGGCAGCGTGCCGCCCATCAGCTTGGCCAGCGTCGGCGCGATCGAACGCATGTCGACTTCGCCCAGCGAGCGGCCTGCAGGAATTCCCGGGCCCATGATCATGAAGGTCGAGCGCATTTCGGGCGCGGCGGGGAAATAGCCATGCATGCCCTTGACCGGGGAGGGGAACGCCAGCGGCAGGCTGCCATTGACGAACGGCCCGGCCACCGCGCCGATCTTGAGGTTCACGTAGAAGCTGGCCTCGGGATTGGCGCCTGCCTTCGCGATTTCCGGGCCTTCGATCACGCGCGCGATCCTGGCAGCGGGATCGGCGGCCAGCTTGTCGAGCACGGCCTTGACCTTGGCTTTCAGCGCCGCATCGTCAGGCCGCGCGAGGCGGATCGCGAAGGAGCCGCCCGAACCCCATGGTGTCGCATCGGCGGACGTGATCTTGCCGTCCGGCCCCAGCGTGACGAGGCCGGCGTCGATGAACGGGCGGTAGAGGTTGATCACGGTATCGACCGGGGCGAACCCGTGGTCGCTCACCAGCGCGATCACCGCATCCGGATGCGCCTTCGTCTCCGCTGCGATCAGGTCGCCGACATAATTGTCGATCTGCTCCAGCGCCGCTTTCGCTTGCGGTGAGCCTGGGCCGCTTTCGTGTTCGATATGGTCGAGCGCGGAGAAGTAGACTGTCAGGAAGCCGGGCCGACGCGTCATGATCAGACCCTCGGCGAAAGAGCTGCGGATCCGGTCGCCCGTCAGATCCTCGGACTTGCCGTCGGCATAAGGCATGCCGGTCTCGCTCTCGAGATCCTCGACCAGACCCGGCGTGGCCAGCGCCTTGACCAGCTTGCGGTCGTCCTCATGGCCGGTGCGCCAGATCTGGGGCAGGTTCCACGTCACGTTCTTCGCCGCGACGGAGACCGGCCAGTGCACATTGCCGGTGGAGAGCCCGGCATCGTGCGCCACATCCCACAAGGTGCGGGCCTTGTTGTCTTCGGCATACCAGAACCAGCCGCCCTGGTTGATCTGCAGCGGATCGTAGGTCGTGTTGTTGACAATGCCGTGCACGGCGGGCGGAACGCCAGTCATCAGCGTGGTGTGGCTGGGATAGGTTACCGAGGGCAGCACGCCGACAACGCCGGTGGCATAGGCGCCATCCTCGACAAAGCGGCGCAGATTGGACACCTGAAGGCCGCGCGCTTCGGCCTCCAGAACATCGGCGGGCCGCAGCCCGTCGATGGAAATCAGCAAAACGGGAGCGGCGCGCGCTTCCCCTGCCAGCGATGCTGCGAACAGAGCGACAGCGAGAGGAAGCGCGCGGCGCATCAGAAGCCCACCTTCACGGTTGCGAAGACCTGGCGCGGGGCACCGGCGAGCAGCGTCTGGTTGTCGCCGCTGTTGCCGAAGCCGTTCGAGCCGATCGTGGCGACATAGCTCTTGTCGAACAGGTTGGTCGCGTTGACCTGCAGCTCCACCGGCTTCCTCATGCCCAGATCGAACCGGTAGCCGATCGTCGCATCGACGAGCGCGCGGCCGGGGACCGACTGGTCGTTGGTGTAGGTGAAGTAACGCTTCGACATGTAGTCAACCCCGACGCGGCCGTAGAGCGGGCCTTGATCGTACGAAACTTCGCCGTGCACAAGGTGCTTGGGGCTGTCGGTCACCGTCTTGCCCGCAGTGGGGATCGTGGTGACGGTGCCGTTGGCGCGGATGACGACGTCGTCGCGGTAGGTGTTGTCGTTGTAGCTGTAGGACGCCAGCACCGACCAGCCGCGGCCGAGGCGCAGTTCGCCGCTGGCCTCGATGCCCGCCGAGCGGACGCCGCCCACGTTCTGCAGCGCATTGGCGGCGCCGACGATGCCCACCGAGGTCGGGATCGCCAGCAGACGGTTGCGGAAGTTGACAAGGTAGGCCGCCAGCACGCCGTGGAAGATGCCGCTGTTGTAGCGCACGCCCGCCTCATACGTGTCCGACTGCTCGGGCTTGAGGAGGGGCTTGATCGCGTCGAACCCGGCCTGGCTCGAGGAGAACGGACCCGCCGTGGTGGCCGAGGCGAACGCGCGCGTCACTTGCGTGAAGCCCGCGAAGGCCTCGATCTCGGGGGTGAAGCGATAGCTTATGCCCGCATGCGGCTGGAACCAGTCCTTCGTCGAAAGATCGCCCTGGGTGCGCCCGCCAGCCACGATCGGCCGCGCGTGGTTGTTCACCTGGAAGCCCTTCCAGCCGAGGCTGATCTTGGCATCGCCCAGCTTGATTTCGTCCTCGACGTAATACTGGAACGTCTTGGTGTTGAAGTCGATGTCCCACTGCGTGAAGAACGGATCGCGCTGGAACTTCAGGTGGTCGCGGCCCGGATTGGTGCGGCTGGTATAGGCATAGAAGCGCCGCGCCTGATTGAAATCGTTGTTTTCGTACCACGCGCCCACGGTGATGTTGTTCAGGCCGAGATCGGCGTTGAGGCTGCCGAACAGGCCCTTGCGGTTGATGTCATACTCGGTGGTGCGCAGTGCCATCGGCACGCCCGTGGGGCTGTTGACATAGGGCGAACCCCAGGTGCCCTGGCCTTCGTTCTTGTGGAGGTAGGTCTTGATCTTGAAGGTCACGTTCGGTGCGAGCGGGGCGGTCAGGCCGATCGCAGCGAGCGTATCGCGGCGCAGACCCGAAGCGTCGTAATAGGCGTCGTCCGCCGTCCTGATCGGGGTGGGATAGACCGTGCCTGCCGCAGGATTGAGCGGGGTGGTGCCAGTCTCGCCGCGGTTGGCGGCAATGTCGGCGACCTGAACGGCGAGCGCATACCTGCCCGGGCCGAAATTGTCCCAATTGTAGCCCAGGCGATTGATCTGATCGAGGCTGAGGTCCTGATAGTCCTGCTCGGCACGGTCTGAATAGTTGAAGTAGCCGTCGAGCGTTACGGCGCCCAGCGGCAGCACGCCCTTGGCGTTGATGTTGAGCTGGCGCTGCTTGCCATCACCCTTCCACTTGTCGGTGGTGAGATAGGCGACCGAGGCGTAGGCGCGCGCGCCGCTCTCGGTGCCGATCCCGCCGCGCAGGAACCCGCGCCAGGTGTTGTTCGAGCCATAGGTGCCGCTGGCATCGAGGCCGAGCGCGTTCTTCGGATCGAGCGAGCTGAAGTTCAGTGTGCCGCCGAGGTTGTTGGTCGACTGCGTGTCGATTGCGCCCGACCCTTGCGAAACCGCGGTCAGACCAATGTTCTCGGGCGTGATCGCGCGGCTGATGTGAAGGCCGTTGTAGTTGCCGTAGGACATGTCGCCCAGCGGGATGCCGTCGAGGTTGAAGCCCAGCTGGTTCTGGTTGAAGCCGCGGATCGTGATGCGGGTCGACCATTCATAGGTGCCGAAGGCATCAGCCGACTGGAAGTTGACCGAAGGCAGCTTCTGGATCGCGCGCAGCGGGCTGGTGCCGGCGACCTGTATGGCGAGATCGGCGCCCGAAAGTTCCTGGACCTGGCGGGTCTTGCCGGTGCCGTAGACGACGATGGCTTCGGCATCGCCAGCGTCCGCAGGAGCGGTGGCATCGGTGGCGGCAGCAGTCGGCGCGGCCTGCGGTTCGGGCGCCGCGAGAGCGGGGCTGGTGGCGGCGGCGAATGCCGTCGTTGCGAGCAGTACGGTAACAAGGCGCATAGTTATCTCCCTCATGAGCCCTTGGTGTGCTGCGGCCGCTAAGGGGGTTGTGTGACACTTTTATAGTTATATTTGTGAATGTTATGTCATATTTAGGTGTGACTTTAGTGCAACGCGGCATAAAATCCACATTGGATTTATATTCGCAGATGAGCTGCGGCGAAGCGATTTTCCGGCGCGGTAGGGCGCGGTGGGAAACGCCAGAATTCAGCATGCGTTCAGCCAGCCGCAGGCCTCATCCTTCAGCACACCGAGGCTCCCCGCACGCAGTTCTCGCCCCCGCAATCGCCGCGAATCGCAGACGCGAAAACGCCCCGCACGCGGTGCCGCGGCGGGGCGTTTTCAGATTGCGTAAGGGGTGCGCGCCGCAGCGCGCGCAGCGCTCAGTCTTCCGGCGCGATCGTGACCTTGAGGCCGTCGAGATCAGCGGTCAGCTGCACCTGGCACGACAGGCGCGAGGTGTCGTTGCGGTGATCCGAGCTCTCGAGCAGATCGTTCTCGTCTTCGCTCATCTTCGGCAGCTTGTCGGCGAAGGCGGGGTCGACATAGATGTGGCAGGTCGCGCACGAGCAGCAGCCGCCGCACAGCGCGAGGAGTTCGTCAAAGCCGTTGTCGCGGATCGCTTCCATGACCGACAGGCCGGCAGCGGCCTCGACAGTGGATTCTTCACCCGAGCGGTTCACCACGACAAGCTTCGGCATCGATCACGTCTCCTGTTGAGAGCTGGACACACGATTCCGTGCTCTCTGGCCCCATTTGACCGGCGCTGCTATCGCGCAGGGGGCACTTTGGCAAGGTGCTGCGCCGCATCATGGCCTCAAAAGGAAAGCTGTACCCCATGGGCCTCACCGCCTCCCAGATTGCCGAGGGCCTCGCCCATGTCGGCGCGAGAAGCCCGAAGATCGCTGAAGCGGTCGCGCGCGTCGGCCATCCGGCGCCGCGCATCCGCCCGCGCGGCTATGCGACGCTGCTGCGCACGATCGTCGGCCAGCAGGTGAGCGTGGCCGCCGCGGCTTCGGTCTGGACCAAGCTTGCCGCGCTGCTGGGAGACGATATCCCCCCGCACGATCTCCTCGCTGCCGACTTCGATTCCCTGCGCGCCTGCGGCCTTTCGCGCCAGAAGCAGGGCTATGCGCGGTCTCTGTGCGAACTGGTGGTGACGGGCGAACTCGAGCTCCATGCGCTGCCCGAGGATGACGAGGAAGCCATCGCGCAGCTTACCCGGATCAAGGGCATCGGCCGCTGGTCGGCGGAAATCTATCTGCTGTTTGCCGAAGGGCGGCCCGATATCTGGCCAGCGGGCGATCTCGCGGTGCAGGCGGGCATGGCCAAGCTGCTCGGCCTTGCCGAACGGCCGAGCGAGAAGGAAGCCCGCGCCATGGCCGAGGATTGGCGCCCGCATCGGGGCGCAGCGGCCATCTTCACCTGGCATTGCTATAACAATCCGGCGCTGTAGTCTGAGGCCCAAACACAGCGATCAGGGTGTCAGGTTGTGGGCCAGAAGACGATCTTCATCACAGGCGGCGCGTCCGGCATAGGCCGGGCGGTTGCCGAGCGCTTCGGGCGCGCGGGCTGGTTTGTCGGCATTGCCGATATCAACGAAGAGGGCATGGCCGGCACTGCTGCGCTGATCCCGGCGGGCTTTTCCTCGCAGCACAAGCTCGATGTGCGCGACCGCGCTGCGTGGGACGCGGCGCTGGCTGATTGCGCCGAGGCTTCGGGCGGCAGGATCGACGTGGTGTTCAACAACGCCGGCATTCCCCTTGGCGGGCGGCTCGTCGATTGCAGCGCCGAGGAAGTGGAGCGCACGCTCGATATCAACCTCAAGGGCGTGATCTTCGGGGCGCAGGCCGCCTATCCCTGGCTCAAGGCGGCGGGCCCCGGCGCGTGCCTGCTGAATACCGCAAGCGCGGCGGGGATCTATGGCGTGCCCGGCGCCTCGATCTATTCCGCGACCAAGTTCGGCGTGCGCTCGATCACCGAATCGCTCGATGCGGAGTGGAAGGACGAGGGCATCAGGGTGCGCGATCTGATGCCAAGCTTCATCGAGACGCCGCTGCTCGATCACGCGCCCAACCGCCAATCGAACGAGGATATCCGGGGACAGGTCACGTCAGCCGGGCTCGAGATCACGCCGGTCAGCGCGGTTGCCGAAGCGGCATGGGCTGCGGTGCATGGCGAGAAGGTCCACACCCTCGTCGGCAAGACCGCGAAGAAGCTTGCCTTCGCCGCGCGCTGGATGCCCGGTGCGTTGCGCAAGCAGGTGCGCATTCAGGCGGGGCCGATGGGGTGATCCGCGCACCGGCGACTTCCGGCCAGCTTATCCGGGGGTTCGGCCTGTGGGGATTGGCCGCGCTGATCCTCAACGGGATCATCGGCGCAGGCGTCTTCGCGCTGCCGGGTTCGGTGGCGCAGTTCGCAGGCAGCTGGGCGCCGCTGGTGATCCTGGGGGTGGGGTTCGCGTTCCTGCCGGTCGTCCTCGTCTTCGCGTGGCTGGCCGGCATGTTCGACGAGACCGGCGGACCGATCATCTATGTGCGCGAGGCCTTCGGCACGGCGGCGGGTTTCCAGACTGGCTGGGTGCAAAGCCTTGCGACCACGGCGGCCTCTGCCGCGAATGCCAACGTGCTGGCCGATTACCTGCTGCGCCTTGCCCCCGCCGGGCAGACGGGCGCGCTGGCGCATGGCGCGGTGGTGCTGACGGCGATCGGCCTTGCCTTTGCGGTCAACATGCTTGCCATCCGCAACAGCGACCGCTGGATCAAGCTGATCACGGCGCTCAAGCTGCTGCCGCTGGTGCTGCTCGTGGCCCTCGCATTGCCAGCGCTGGCGGGCGGCCCCGCGCTGCTGCCGGCGGGCGAGTGGTCGCTGGCGCAGGCGATCCTGCTCTCGGTCTATGCCTTCACCGGCTTCGAAGGCGCGCTGTGCCTTGGCGGTGAAGCGCGCGATCCGCAAACCGATTTCCCCCGCGCGCTGGTGGCGGTGTTCCTGTTCACGGTGGCGCTCTATGCGGCGCTCGCCTGGGGCTATGTCGCCACGGCCTATGCACCCGGCACAGCGGACAAGGCCGCCCTGCTCACCATGGGGGCGCTGCTGGCCGGTGCTCTCGGTGCCGGGCTTGTCGTCTGTGCGGCGGTGTTCTCGATCTTCGGCAACGTGATCACCACGCCGATGAACACCTCGCGCCGGCTGCTCGCGCTGGAGCAGATCGGGATGCTGCCCGGCTGGTTCGGCGTGATCCACGCAGGGTCGGGCATTCCGCGCAACGCGGTGGTGTTCACCTATGCCGTGGTCGCGCTGCTGGCGATGAGCGGCGGGTTTGCCGCGCTTGCGGTGCTCTCGGTCGCGGCGCGGCTGGTGGTCTATTTTGCCTGCGCGGCGGCGCTGCCGATGGTGCGCAGGCGCCGCGGGTTGCCGATGCCGGCGGGAATGATCGCCGTGGTCGGCGCCGCGCTTGCCATCTGCCTGCTGCTGATCGCGCAGAGCGACCTCAAGGCGTGGCTCGGCCTCATGCTGGCCATCATGATCGGGTTTGTGGTCACCTGGATTGCCGCGCCGGCGCGGGCGAAGCCCGGGCCCATCGCTGGCGAGCCCGGCGGCACGCCCTAGTCGAAGCTTGTCTCGTCCGGACCCCGCATCAGGGCCTTGCGGCGCAGCATGAATATCACGGCGACGATCGGCAGCGAGAACGAGAGCATCCACGGGTCAAACGGGGACGGCCTGAAGGCCGCGCTGCCGAGCAGGAAAAAGCCCAGCGGGCGGATAGCCCAGTCGCCCGTCATCCAGTTGAGCGTGAACTGGCCGAGGCCCAGTGAGGAACCGATGGCCCAGAGCCAGCGTCGCTGCACCTCGGGGCTGCGGCCGATGAGGATCAGCGCGGCCACGATCGTTCCCGTCGAGAGAACCATCGCGAGCAGCCAGAAATAGTGCAGCGCGCCTTTGCCTGCGAGTGTGAACTCTCCCCGGGTTGTCGGCTGATGTTTCGAGACCGCGGCATGCCAACCCACGATCTGCGGCCCGCCCGGCGTGTCCGTTTCGACGATCTGGGCCAAGACCCATGTATTGCCCGCGCCGAATTCATAGTTGAGCGCCTTCAGCGTCTGCGAGGTGCCATTCACCGTGTTCGTCTGGACGGCAACGGTCACCAGCTTGTAGTTCGCGGCTTTGGGAACGCCGGGCTGAAGCGACCGCGCGACTGCCAGTGTCTGCGCATAGAGCTTCGGCTCCACACTGCCCTTGACGCTGGCCAGATCGCCCGACTGGATCGCCGCAATGAACCGGACCGCGACCGACTTCTCCTGCGGCGTGGCCAAAGTGTCGTTGACCTGTGACTGCGAACAGGCGGCCAGAAGCAGGCTCAGGATTACCAGAATGATGCGCATGCCCCCGTCCTTCAGTGCTCCCCCGGATCGCCGATTTTGTCCTAGCTGGAACGACTTGCCGCAGCAATCGAGGGATGCGGCCAATCTGGCCTAGCCGCCAAACCCGTCAATCGCCTCCGCCAGCGCCACATCGCGCGCGCTCAGTCCGCCCGCATCATGCGTCGTCAGCGTGATCTCCACGCGGTTGTAGACGTTGAACCATTCGGGGTGGTGATCGGCCTTCTCGGCAAGGATCGCGACGCGGGTCATGAAGCCGAAGGCCTCGGCAAAATCGGCGAAGCGGAAGGTGCGGGTGATCGCGAGGCCATCTTCGCGCAAGGACCATGCGGGCAGGGCGGCGAGCGCGGCGGTGCGTTCGGTTTCGGTCAGCTGGGCAATCGCCATTTAAGGGTCTCCTTGGCAGTGGGGCGTCTTTCCCCTATCGGCAGGGACGATGCAACCGTGCCGTCTCGCTGCCTATGATCTTGCCTGCCGGCGCGGCGACCGGCTGCTGTTCAAGGGCGTGGGCTTCGAGCTGACGGGGGGCGAGGCGCTGCACCTTGCCGGGCCCAACGGCATCGGGAAGTCGAGCCTCATGCGCATTCTGGCGGGGCTGCTGCGCGCCTATAACGGCCATGTCGAGCACGAGGGCACGCTGGCGCTTTCGGATGAACGGCCTGCGCTCGATCCGCACCGGCCGCTGGGCGAGGCGCTGGCGTTCTGGCGCCAGATCGACCGCGCGGGAGAGGCCCGCGCCGATTTCGGCCTTGAAGACCTGCTCGATGTGCCGGTGCGCTATCTCTCCACTGGCCAGCGCAAACGCGCGGCGCTGGCGCGGCTGGCGGCGAGTGGCGCGCGGATCTGGCTGCTCGACGAGCCGCTCAACGGGCTCGACACGCACTGGGGCGCGAGCGCGCAGGCCGCGATCGAGGCACACCGTGCGCTCGGCGGCATCGCGGTGATCGCCTCGCACCAGCCGCTGCAATTGCAGAAGCTGCGCACGCTGGCGCTGCTGGAACATCTGCCATGAGCGCGCTGTGGACGATCTTCCGGCGTGATCTGACGTTGCTGCTGATGGGCGCGCCCGGGCGGGGCGGGGCGCTCTTGCCGCTGCTGTTCTTTCTGGCCGTCGCCATGCTCTATCCTTTCGCGGTGGGGCCGGATGCAAAGCTCCTCGCACGCACCGGCGCGGGCGTGATCTGGGTGGCGGCGCTGCTTGCGGCGATCCTCCCGCTCGACCGGCTGGTGGAGCCCGATCTCGAAGCCGGGTTCTTCGACCAGTGGGCGCTGCGCGGGATTGCCGAAGAAGGCGTGCTGCTGCTGCGCATCCTCGCGCATTGGCTGAGCTTTGGCGTGCCGCTGATGCTGGCCGCGCCATTGGCGGCGGGGCTGCTCAATCTGGATGGCGCACAGCTCTGGACGGTCGAGGCGGGGCTGCTTCTGGGGACGCCGGGTCTGGCGGCGATCGGCGTTACCATTGCGGCGCTGACGGCGGGCCTGCGGGCAGGCGCCGCGCTGGGCGGGTTGCTGGCGATCCCGCTGGCGGTGCCGCTGCTGATCTTCGGCGCGGGCTCGCTCCAGCCGGGCGGGGAGGGCGGGCTGCTGCTGCTCGCGGCATCCGGCCTTGCGGCGCTGGCGATTGCGCCTTTCGCGGCGGCTGGGGCCATTCGCGCGGGGCGGGAGTAGGAATAAAGAGCGTTTCTCGCAGAGACGCAGAGGAAAAGAAGGGCGCGGAGACTGCTTTGCTGCGGCCCAGCCGCCTGTTCCGTTCGGAATCGTCCTCTCTCTGAACGGGACCTGCCTTCGGCATACTCTACTTCTTTGCGCTCTTCTTTCCCTCCGCGTCTCTGCGCGAACCCTCTTTCTCTTTCGGCCCACAATCCCCCTTCGCCCCCTGAAAGCGCAAATCCATTGCGGCCAGCGCAGCGCCGCATTACCTCACGCGCCATGACCCAGACCGTCCCGCCGCCCGCCATCGTGTCCGATACCCTCTCGCTGATCGGCAACACGCCGCTCGTCCTCCTCAAGGGGCCGAGCGAGGCGGCCGGCTGCGAGATCTACGGGAAGTGCGAGTTCGCCAATCCCGGCGCATCGGTGAAGGACCGCGCGGCGCTATGGATCGTACGCGATGCCGAGGCGAAGGGGCTGCTCAAGCCCGGCGGCACCATCGTGGAAGGCACGGCGGGCAATACCGGGATCGGCCTCGCGCTCGTCGCCAATGCGCTGGGCTACAAGTCGGTGATCGTGATGCCCGAGACGCAATCGCGCGAGAAGATGGACACGCTGCGCGCGCTCCGCGCCGAGCTGGTGCTGGTGCCCGCCGCGCCGTTTTCCAATCCGGGCCACTTCGTCCACACCTCGCGCCGCATTGCCGAGGAGACCGAGGGCGCGATCTGGGCCAACCAGTTCGACAATATCGCCAATCGCCGCGCCCATATCGAAAGCACTGCGCCGGAAATCTGGGCGCAGCTCGAAGGCCGCGTCGATGGCTTCATCTGCGCGGCGGGCACCGGCGGCACGATCGCGGGCGTGGGTTTCGGGCTCAAGGCCTTCGATGAGAACATCACGATCGGCCTCGCCGACCCGCATGGTGCCGCGCTCTACAACTACTACGCGCACGGCGAGCTGAAGGCGGAAGGTTCCTCGGTGGCGGAAGGCATCGGGCAGGGGCGCATCACCGCCAATCTTGAAGGCGCGCCGATCGATACGCAGTTCCGCATCTCGGACGAGGAAGGCCTCGAATGGGTGCGCCGCCTGCTCGCCGAGGAAGGGCTTTGCCTTGGCCTTTCGAGCGGCATCAACGTCGCGGGCGCCGTCGCGCTCGGCAAGCAGCTTGGCCCCGGCAAGCGTGTCGCCACGATCCTGTGCGACACCGGCTTCCGCTACCTCTCCTCGCTCTACAACCCGGAGTGGCTGCGCGCGAAGGGGCTCCCGGTCTTCCCCTGGCTGGCATAAGCGGGTAAGATCAGGCCGATGGCATTGCTCGGCCTCTTCCCTGATCGCCGCCCGTCGCCGGACGCAGCGGCGGAAACCCCGGCGGAAGCCGCGCGCCTCGCCGCGCTCCAACCTGCCCATCCCGGCCCGCGCGAACTGCGCGCGCAGGCGGTGCACCGGCTCCAGATCGGGCTGTTCGGGCTTGCCGGGATGCTGCTCATCGTCAGCCTCGCCAATGTGATCATGGACCGCGCCAAGCAGGTCGAGCGCACTGCCGCAGGATCGCCTGCCGCCGCCGCCAGCCCCAGCGCGAGCCCCAGCACGGCGAACGATCCGCTGGTCGATATGGGCGTCGCGCCCGAATTGCCGGTGGGCGGCGCAGCCAAGCCCGCGCGCCAGCCGCCGCGCCCGACGGGCAACTGATCCGCAGCCAGGCAGCACTGATCCTTGCGGCTGGCGCCCTCGCGCTCGCCGCCTGCCAGCGCGCTGCGCCGCCGCCGCCGCAAGCGCTGGGCCTGTTCACCAGCCTGCCGATCCTGTGGAGCGAGGCTGAAGGCGTCTCTGCGCAGCTGGCCGCGCCGGCGAAGCCGCACTGGGCCCGCCCCGTGCTTGAGGACGGCCGCCGCATCGTCCCGCTCGATACGCTTCTGGCGCCGGGGGCGCTCGCCGATCTTCTTGTCGCGCAGCCGCGTCCGCTGGAGCCGGCGGAGAACGTCGCGCTCGATGCCTGGGTGCGCGGCGGGGGGCACCTTCTGCTGTTTGCCGATCCGCTGCTCACCGCCGAAAGCCGCTTCCCGCTCGGCGATCCGCGCCGACCGGCCGATACGGTGCTGCTGGGCCCGATCCTCGCGCATTGGGGCCTCGTGCTGCGCGAGGGACGGGAAAGTGCGGGAATGCCGTTTCCCGTGAACGCGCCGGGTGAGCTCAGCCTGCTGGCCGAGGGACCCCGGAACTGCCAGATAAAGCAGAAAGGGCTCATGGCGGAATGCCGCATCGGCAAGGGCTTCGTGCTGATCGTGGCCGATTCTGCCCTGCTGGAACCAGCCGACGGCCCCGAAGCCTCCTCACGGGCGCGCGCCTTGCGCGGTTTGATGCAGCGCGCTTTCCTCCCCTGATTTTTCCACAGACTATTCCACATCCGGGCAGCGCGGGAAATCGCGGGAAGGGCACGCGACCGCCTGAGCGGAGGGGGGATGTATGTCGAAATCTGGCGGAATTGCGCGACTTTGCCAGAGGGTACTCGGAGCGGTCCGCTCGCTCAGGGCTATAGGTAGTCTAGGATTCATCCCTTAGATTCAAGGTTTGGACGCAATTTCCCGCATTTTCCCCTTTTCGCCCGGACCCTCCCGCGTTAAGACAATACCCCATCAGGACGGACTCCATGACGCATCCGCGGGGGATGAGTCGGCCACGCGGGTGTGCGCGGCCGGGTTGGGAGGCTTTCGTCCGCTGGGGGAAGCGGCACGTGGCTGGGGCACAGTCGCAGTATTGGGGGCAGGGCTTTTCGCCGCGCGGCGAGAAGAACCGCTTTGTCCTCCCTGCGGACTTCCGCCAGACCGTCCGCGAAGCCTCCAAGGGCAATCGCATCCTCTGCCTCGACAAGCACGCCAAGCACCCCTGCCTCGTCGGCTTCGGCGAATCCCGCGCCGAGAGCTTTGCCGAGATGCTCGCGCACGAGGAACGCGTGGCGATCGAGCGCGGCGAACCCTTCGATATCGACTTGCGCGCCGCGCAGATCGCCGGTTTTGCCCGCATCAGCTTCGATGATTCCGGCCGCTTCGTTCTGCCCGAATATCTCGGCGAGCAGGCCCACGTCGGCGATGAGCTCTATTTCCACGGCGGCATGCACCAGATCATGATCTGGGCGCCTGAAGTGCTGTTTGCGATGGGCCCCGAGTGGGACTCGGTCAAATCGGCGTGCCGCGCCCGCATGGCCGAATTCTCAGCCAAGGCAGCCCGCAAATGAGCGCTGCTCCCCATATCCCCGTGCTCCTCGATGAGGTTGTCGCCGCGCTGCACCCCGCGCCCGGCAGCTTGATCGTGGACGCCACCTTCGGCGCAGGCGGATACACCCGCCGCCTGCTCGGTGCCGGCTCCACCGTCCATGCCTTCGATCGCGACCCCGATGCGATTGTGGCGGGCCGGGCCTGGGGGGAGGTTTCGGAAAGTCCGCCCCGCCTTGTCCTCCATCCCCGCCGGTTCTCCGAACTTGCGGAGGGCCTTGCGGAAGCGGGTGTTTCGAGCGTGCAGGGCATTGTCTTCGATATCGGCGTGAGCTCGATGCAGCTTGATCAGGCCGCGCGCGGGTTCGCCTTTTCCAGCAATGGCCCGCTCGACATGCGCATGTCGCAGGCGGGCGAAAGCGCGGCGGATTTCCTCAACGGTGCGAGCGAGGAAGCGATTGCCGACGTGCTTTACCACTATGGCGAGGAGCGCCAGTCGCGCCGCATCGCCCGCGCTGTCGTCGCTGCCCGCCCGCTGACGACCACCGGGCAATTCGCCGATGTGGTGCGCAAGGCGCTGGGCTATCGTCCCGGCGCGCCGAAAGACCCGGCGACGCGCAGTTTCCAGGCCGTGCGGATCCATGTGAACGGTGAGCTTGACGAGTTGCAGGCTGGCCTGGCCGCAGCGGAGCGGGTGCTCGCGCCCGGCGGCCGCCTCGCTGTCGTCAGCTTCCACAGCCTTGAAGACCGCATCGTCAAGCAGTTCCTCCGCGAAGGCGCGGGCGCTCTGCCAGCCGGATCGCGCCACCTCCCCATGAGCGCACCCAGCGCCGCGCCGGTGTTCGAGAAGCCCTCCGCCGCCATCCGCCCCGGCGCGGAGGAGCAGGCGCGCAACCCCCGTGCGCGGTCTGCCACCTTGCGCTGGGCAGTGCGCACCGCCGCGCCTGCACGGGAGATGGCGGCATGATGGTCAGCGCCCACCGCTTCCGCTCGATCGGCTGGATTGCGCTGCTGCTCGTCTGCGCCGCGCTGGTCATGGTGCTCGCCTTCCGCGTCAACGCGCTGCGCAGCCAGGTCCACCGCACCGAGCTGCAGATCGTCGCGCTGCGCAAGGAGAAGCTCTATCTCGAAACCGAGGTGGAAACCCGCGCCAACCAGCAGCAGCTGAAGCTCTGGAACGATGTCGAGTTCGGCTATGTCGCGCCGACGGCAGGCCAGTATCTGGCGAACGAGCGCCAGCTGGCCGCCTTCGCCAAGCCTGATGGCCCGGATACCCCCGCGCCGATCCGTGTGGCGAGCGCCGACGATGCCGTGGCCGCCGAGGCTGCGTTCCCTTCGGTGATTTCCGATCTTGCCGCCGTGGCCGATATTTCGGCACCCGTCGCCAGATCTGACGAGGACGAGGACAAGCCAGCGGCGCGGCCCGCGGATGCTGCCGAGCGCGCCAAAGCCACCGCGAACCTCGGCGCGCGTCTCGCCATGGTGACGTCGCTCAAGAAGGACAGCAAGGACAGCAAGGACGGCAAGGCCAAGTCGGACAAGGCCAGCCTCGCCAAGTCCGGCAAGACGGCCAAGGATGATGCCGAGCGTTCCGGCAAGGGCGCGAAGCTCACGGCGGGCAAGGCCGATAACAAGCCGGGCAAGCCTGCCGCTGCCAAGTCCGACAAGCCCGCCAAGACCGCCAAACCCGCGCCGAAGCCGGCCGCCAAGGGGAGCAAGTCCGCCCCGTGAATTCGCTGACCGCCTCCGCTGCCATTGCCACCGGCCGGGTCCAGCTCGCCAACGTGCGCCAGAGCGCGCTGGTCACGGCGCGGCTGCGCGCGCTGTGGATCATGCTGCTGTTCATCTTTGCGACACTGACGGCCTGCGTGCGCATCGCGCAACTTGGCCTGTTCGAGCGGACGCCCGAGCGCGCTTCGCTGGCTGAGGCGCTGCTGCCTTCGCGCGGCGAGATCACCGATCGCAACGGCGTCGCGCTGGCGCGGGCCTTTGCGTCCTATTCGCTGTGGTTCAATCCCAAGGCACTGGGTGAGGGCGGTGCGCCGCTGGTCAAGACGGCCGAGGAAGTCGCCCGCGCGCTCGTCGGCATTTTCCCCGATGCGGACTACGCCGATCTCGTGGCGCGGCTGAAGGCGGGCAAACCCTGCTACTTGCGCCGCCGGGTCCTGCCCGAAGATGCCAACAAGGTCTTTGCGCTGGGCGAACCCGCACTCGAATTCCCGCGCGAGGAGCAGCGCTTCTATCCGCAAGGCTCGCTTGCTGCCCACGTGCTCGGCTTCGTTGACGAGGCCGGCAAGGGTCATGTCGGCATGGAGCAGGTGCTGGAGCCGCGGCTGCTTGATCCGGTCCACCGGGGCACGCCCACCGCGCTCTCCATCGATGCGCGGGCGCAGGGGGCACTGGAAGACGAGCTTGGCCGCGGGATGATGGAAACCAACGCCAAGGGCGCAGCCGGGCTGATCCTCGATGCGGACAGCGGCGAAGTCATCGCGCTGGCCTCGCTGCCTTCGTTCAATCCGAACCGGTCGGACCTTGCCTACAACGATCTCGTGTTCAACCGCGTCTCGAACCAGGTCTACGAACTCGGTTCGACGTTCAAGCCGATCACCATCGCCTCGGCCATCGATGCCGGTGTGGTGACCGATCTTGCCGTGCGCTATCCCGCCACGCCGCTGCAGATCGGCCGCTTCACCATTCACGACAGCCACAACTTCGGCGCCTCGCTCAACGTGCCCGAGGCGCTGATCCATTCGTCCAACGTCGTCACCGCGCAAGTGGCGGACAAGCTCGGGCCGGTTGCGCTCAAGCGCACGATGGAGCAGCTCGGGATGAACGAGCGCCCGACCATCGAGCTGCCTGCGCGCGGCTTCCCGCTCTGGCCGCGCGGCGGCGGCGAAGGCGGCAAGGGCGATTGGGCGCGGCTGACGACGATGACGGTGAGCTATGGCCACGGCATCGCGGTGACGCCGCTGCACCTCGCCGCGGCCTATGCCGCGCTCGTCAATGGCGGAATCTGGCGCCCGGCCACGCTCTACAAGGTCGATCCGGCACATCTGCCGCCCGGGCGCCGCGTGTTCCAGGCATCGACGAGCGCGCGCCTGCGCCAGCTCTTGCGCATGATCGTGGCCGATGGCACGGGCCGCAAGGCGGACGCGGCGGGCTTCCGCGTCGGCGGGAAGACGGGTTCGGCGGAAAAGCCGGGCAGCGGCGGCTATCGCAAGACTTCGCTCATCGCGACCTTTGCGGCGGCTTTCCCGATGGACAAGCCGCGCTATGTGGTGATCGTGATGCTCGACGAACCCCAGGCCACCCAGCAGACCAGCGGCCAGCGCACCGCTGCGTGGAATGCCGCGCCCATCGTCGGCCGGCTGGTGCCGCGCATCGGCCCCATGCTCGGCGTGGTCCCCGATGCGCACCATGATGTCGATATTTCCGACCTCAGCCCGCTGGTCAGCTCCGGAGAAGGCGAATGAACCTTGCGGCCCTTGCCGCTGCGGCGGGTATCGCGCTGCCTGAAACGACTGCCGCGCTGGCCGGTGCGAACGTGACCGGCTTTGCCATCGATCACCGCAAGGTGGCCCCGGGCACCGTGTTCGGCGCTTTTGTCGGCACGCGGGTGAATGGCGAGGATTTCATTGCGGACGCCGTGAAGGCGGGTGCGATCGCCGTCGTCGCGCGGCCCGAAGCCAAGGTGGTCGGGGCAGTCCATATCGCCGCTGCCGCGCCGCGCCGGGCCTTCGCGCGCCTGGCCGCACCGTTCTTCGCGCCGGTGCCCGAAACGCTGGTGGCGGTGACGGGCACCAACGGCAAGACCTCCACGGTCGAGATGACGCGCCAGCTGTGGCGCATGGCGGGTTTCCGCGCCGCTTCGATTGGCACGCTTGGCGTCACCACGGCGGACGAAAGCGTCTCCACTGGGCTGACCACGCCCGATATCGTCACTTTCCTCGCCAACCTTGCTGGCCTCGCCCGGGAAGGGGTGAGCCATGTCGCCTATGAGGCTTCGAGCCACGGGCTCGACCAGTTCCGCAACGAAGGCCCTCGGGTCGCAGCCGGTGCCTTCACCAACCTCAGCCGGGATCACCTCGATTACCATGGCACGATGGACGCTTACTTCGCGGCCAAGATGCGCCTGTTCGGGGATGTCGTAGCCGAAGACGGCGCGGCGGTGATCTGGGCGGATGACGCGTGGTCGGCGCAGGCGATTGCAGCCGCGAAATCGCGCGGGCTGAGGATGATCACCGTGGGCGAACAGGGCGAGACGCTCCGCCTTGTCTCGCGCACGCCCACGCTGCTGGGCCAGACGCTGGAGCTGGCGTTCGAGGGCACCACCCGCAAGCTCGATCTGCCGCTGATCGGCGCCTATCAGGCCGCCAATGCGCTGGTTTCGGCGGGGCTGGTGATCGCGACGGGCGGCGACCCGTCGGCTACGCTCGGCGCCTTGGCGCGCATCCAGCCCGTGCGCGGGCGGCTCGAACGCGCGGCGATCACCCGCAGCGGCGCGCCGGTCTATGTCGATTACGCACATACCCCCGATGCGATCACCGCCGCGATTGCCGCGCTGCGCCCGCATGTGGCGGCGAACGGCAAACTGATCACCGTGTTCGGCGCGGGCGGGGACCGTGATGAAGGCAAACGCCCCGAAATGGGCCGCGCCGCCTGTGCGGGTTCCGAGCTCGTGATCGTGACGGACGACAACCCGCGCGGCGAGGATCCCGCGCTGATCCGCAAGGCCGTGATGGGCGGCTGCAACGAGCGCGCCCGCGAAGTCGCCGGCCGGCGGGAAGCCATCGCCGCCGCCATTGCCGAGGCGGGCTCGGGCGATATCGTGCTCGTGGCGGGCAAGGGCCACGAGCAAGGCCAGATCGTGGGACGCGGCGAGGCTATGCGCGTCCTTCCCTTTGATGACGTGCAAGTGGCACGGGAGTGCAGCCAATGAATGCCATGAGTGCCCTCCTGCAATGGCCGGTCGAGGCGAGTGATGCCATCGGCCTTGCCTTGTGGACGGCGGACGAGATCGCTGCGGCGACCGGCGGCACGGCCTCGGGCGTGTTCGAGGTCTCGGGCTGCGCGACGGACAGCCGCGAAGTGCAGCCGGGCGACTTGTTCATCGCGCTCAAGGGTGCAGAGAGCGACGGCCACCGCTTCCTCGAAGGCGCCTTTGCGCGCGGGGCTGCGGCGGCGCTGGTGGAGCGCCCGGTGCCCTATCCGCATGTGCTGGTTGAAAGCACCACGCAGGCGCTCGTCGATCTTGGCCATGCCGCCCGCGCGCGCACCGATGCCGTGGTCATCGGCGTGACCGGCTCGGCAGGCAAGACCGGCGTGAAGGAAGCGCTCTTCGCTGCGCTTGATCGCGGCAGCCGGGGCCGCGCGCACCGGTCGGTCAAGAGCTACAACAACCATGTCGGTGTGCCGCTCAGCCTCGCCCGGTGCCCCGCGCGCAGCCGTTTCGGCGTGTTCGAGATGGGGATGAACCACGCGGGCGAACTGGCCGCGCTGACCCGGTTGGTGCGCCCGCACATCGCAATCGTCACCACCATCGCGCCCGCGCACATCGGCCATTTCTCCGGCGAGGAAGCCATCGCCCACGCCAAGGCCGAAATCTTCGAGGGCCTGGAAGCAGGCGGCACCGCGATCATCCCGGCGGACAACCCGCACTTCGCGCTGCTGCGCGAAGCCGCTGCGCGCCATGCGGGCGATGTCGTCAGCTTCGGGCGCAGCGCGCATGCCGATGCGCGCCTGCTCGATGCGGTGCCAGCGCCGGGCGGCGGCACGCTTGTCACCGCTGCGTTCTCGGGCGCGCTGGGCCAGCGCAAGCTGTGCTACACGATTGCCCAGCCGGGTGCGCACTGGGTCGACAATTCGCTCGCCGTCATGGCGGCGGTCGCGGCGGCGGGTGGCGATCTTGGCGCTGCGGGCCTCGCGCTTTCCGAAATGGAAGGGCTCGCCGGACGCGGCGCGCGCCATGTCATCCCCGCACCGGGCGGCGATGGTTCGGGCAAGGCGCTGCTGATCGACGAGAGCTACAACGCCAACCCCGCCTCGATGCGCGCGACGATTGCCTCGCTCGGCCAGGTGCCCGCGCGGCGGCGGATTGCCGTGCTCGGCGCGATGAAGGAACTGGGCGCGGCCTCGGACGGCTACCACGCCGCGCTGGCGGAGCCGCTCATCGCGGCTGGCGTCGAGCGGATCATTCTGGTGGGCCCGGAAATGGCCGTGCTGGCCAAGGCGCTGGGGAAAAGCGCGGGGCCCGCGCTTGCCGCACGAATCGAACTCGACCATGCCGGAAACGCTGCAGAAGCCGCGGAATGCCTCGCGGCCGATGCACCGCAGGGTGGCGACGCCATTCTGGTGAAAGGGTCGAATTCGGTCGGGCTGGGCACCCTGGTGCGCGCGCTCACCGCCGGGGCCAAAACGGCCGGGGAAAACTGAATGCTCTACGTTCTGGCGCAATGGCTGCATTTCGAGGGCATCGCCAACCTGATCCGCTACCAGTCGTTCCGGTCAGGCGCCGCGCTGATGACCGCGCTGGTGATTGGCCTGATCATCGGTCCGCGCTTCATCAACATGCTGCGGGTGCGCCAGGGCAAGGGCCAGCCGATCCGCGCCGACGGCCCGCAGTCGCACCTCGCCAAGCGCGGCACGCCGACGATGGGCGGGCTGATGATCGTGATCAGCCTCGCGATCTCGCTCATGCTGTGGATGGACCTCACCAGCAAATTCGTCTGGGCCTGCCTTGTGGTGACGCTGGGCTTCGGCCTCATCGGCTTCCTCGATGATTACGCCAAAGTCACCAAATACGCCCACGCCGGGCTTTCCGCGCGCATCCGCCTGCTGGCCGAGTTCGTCGTCGCGGGCACGGCGCTGGCGCTGGTGGTGACGGACACCAATCTCTACCTGCCGGTGTTCAGCAATCTCTACGTGCCGATGGGTCCGGCCTACTATCTCTTTGCCGCCTTCGTCATCGTCGGCGCGGGCAATGCGGTGAACCTGACGGACGGACTCGATGGCCTTGCCACGATGCCGGTGATCATCGCCGCAGGCACCTTCGCGATCATCGCCTATCTTGCGGGCCGCGTTGACTACGCCGCCTACCTCGGCATTCCGCACGTGCCGCGCGCGGGCGAGCTTTCGATCTTCTGCGGCGCGGTGATGGGCGCGGGGCTCGCGTTCCTGTGGTTCAATGCGCCGCCCGCCGCCGTGTTCATGGGCGATACCGGCAGCCTCGCGCTGGGCGGCACGCTTGGCGTGATCGCGGTCTCGATCCACCACGAAATCGTGCTTGGCATTGTCGGCGGCCTGTTCGTGATGGAGGCGGTTTCTGTCATCGTGCAGGTCTTCGTCTACAAGCGCACCGGCAAGCGCGTGTTCCGCATGGCGCCGATCCACCACCATTTCGA
>NZ_JAIEPN010000163.1 GCF_019748365.1 Novosphingobium sp. | reverse complement strand
CCACCGACCAGCGCGCCGCCCGCCGCCAGCACGGTGCCGGCCGCCGCGCCCGCGCCGAGCTGCGGCCCGCCCGAGACGATCCCGTTGGCGATGCCGGGGCCGAAGATCGACAGGCCGAGCAGCGACAGCGCGCCGAGCGCGATCGCCAGAACCTGCCGCGCGTCGGGTTCGGGACCGACCGTCGCCGTGAACGTGCTGAACAGGGTCGTGCCGATCCCGGTGATGACCGCGAGCACCAGCACCTTGATCCCGCTGGAGACGATATGGCCGAGCACTTTTTCGGCCATGAACGCGGTGCGGTTCCAGAAGGCGAAGGGCAGCAGGACGAATCCGGCCAGCGTCACCAGCTTGAACTCGATCAGGGTGATGAATATCTGGATGGCGATAATGAAGAAGGCGAGGACGACGATCAGATAGGCGAGCAGCAGCACGGCGATGATCGCGAGATTGGCGAACACCGACCAGAGGCTGTTATAGGCCTCCATCGCGTCGATCAGTGGCTGCGCCGCATCGAGACCCTTTGCAGCGATCGTGCCGGGCTTCATGAACTCCGCGAGGCTGAGGGCATCGCCACTCGCCTTGAGCCCCAGCCCCGCGAAGCTGTCGAACAGGATCGTCGCCAGTGTCTGGAAATTGCCGATGATGAAGGCGAAGGCGCCGATATAGAGGGTTTTCTTGACCAGCCGCTGGATCACGTCCTCATCGGCGCCCCAGGCCCAGAACAGCCCGGCGATGGTCACGTCGATCGCGATAAGGGTCGAGGACAGGAAGCCGACCTCGCCGCCGAGCAGGCCAAAGCCGCTGTCGATGTAGCTGGTGAAGGTGTCGAGGAAGGTATCGACGATCCCGGTGTCACTCACGGCGCGGTGCTCCCGGCCTGATCGGCGGGGACAAAGGGGCCGGGAAGCTCCGGCCGGATCGCCTCGTCAGCCCGGCTGCCGTCGCTGTCATATGCGGCGGGAAGCGCAGGATGCTCGCCCGGCGCGGGCGCGTCGGCATCCTTGCCGAAGAAGCGGCGGCGCTTTTCCGCCCATGCCGCCTCGCAGCCGGAATCCGGCATGGTGAGCGTGGCGCAGCGTTCCAGTTCGCGCGCCAGCCGCTTCTCCTGCTCTCCTTCTTCAAGGACGGGCAGGACGGCTTCAAGCTGCGGTTCATGCGGTTCGCGCGAGCCCGCGAGCGCCACGGCCAGCATGATGCCGCCGAGCGCGGCGACACCGGCGATCTTTGCATTGCGCGACATGCGGCTTCTCCTGTCAGTCGCGGCCGAAGAAGCGGCGGAAGCGTTCGCGCCCCTCCGCCTCGATCGCGGCCTGCCGCGCGGCGTCGAGCGACTGCGCCCGTCCCTGCGCCGCGACGGCGGCGGTGAGGTCGGCGAGCTGCTGCGATTGCAGGGCGAGAAGCTGGTTGCCCGCCTGCGCGGCCTGGAGCGCGCCGGTCGCCGACTGACTGGCCGAGACCAGGCTGTTCATCGTGGTGCGCGCGCCCTCGATATTACCGACGACGCCGGCCTGCACCTGCAAGGAGTCCTGGAACGCGCCGACGCTGTCCTCCCAGCGCGCGTTCGCATTGGCGATCATCTGGGCGTTGGTGCCGGTGAGCGCGGTGCCCTTGTAACGGTCGGTGAAGGCGCTCTGGATGTCCCGGACATCGTAGGCGATGCGCTGGGCCTGCCTAAGCAGCTGCTGCGTCTGCCGGACCTGCTGCTGGAGAACGTCGACCGTCGAGAGCGGCAGCGAAGCGAGATTGCGCGCCTCGTTGATGAGGCTCGTCGCCTGCTGCTGAATTTGCTGAATCTGGTTGTTGATCTGCTGGAGCGACCGGGCGGCGGTCAGCACGTTTTGGGCGTAATTGGTCGGGTCATAGACGATCCCGCCGAACTGGGCGTGCGCGGGCGTCGCGGCGGTGGTGCCGATCATGCCGGACGTGGCGATCGCGCCGGCCAGCATGGCGCGGCGCAGGATGGTGGCTTTCATGGGATCATGTCCTTCAAGGCAAGGGGGAGCTGGCCGGTATCTTCCCGGTTTCCGGCCAGCGGATCGGGTTGAGGTTCGGGAAGAAGCTCGACCGCCCAGGCGCAGCCGCGGTGACGCAGCCATTCGGCCGCGAAGGCAGGCGCGCCATGCGCCTCCACCAGCTCCGCGATCCGGCGCTGATCGGTCTTGGAAGAGGCGGCGGCGAAGGCCAGCGCGACCTCGCCAAGCCCCAGCTCGAACAGGCGGTTGCCGCGCCTTGACTGGCAGTAATAATCGCGCTTCGGCGTCGCCCGGCTCAGGATTTCGATCTGGCGGGCGTTGAGCCCGAACCGCTCGTAGATCACCGCGATCTGCGGTTCGACCGCGCGTTCGTTCGGCAGGAATATCCGGGTCGGACAGCTCTCGACGATGGCGGGCGCGATCGTGCTGCCCTCGATCTGCGCGAGCGACTGGGTGGCGAAGATGACGCTGGCGTTCTTCTTACGCAGCGTCACCAGCCATTCCGAAAGCTGTTTGGCGAACGCGGGCGATCCCAGCGCCAGCCAGCCCTCGTCGATGACGATGAGCGTCGGGCTGCCGTCGAGCCGCCCCGCGATGCGGTGAAACAGGTAGGACAGGACGGCCGGGGCCGCGCCGCTTTCCATCAAGCCTTCGGTCTCGAACACCTGAACGGTGGCCTCGCCAAGCCGCTCGGTCTCGGCATCGAGCAGCCGGCCCCATGCTCCGCCCACGCACCAGGGCGCGAGCGCCTGCTTGAGCTGCTGGCTCTGGAGCAGGACGGCAAGGCCCGTCAGGGTCCGTTCCGCGATCGGCGCGGTGGCGAGCGAGGTCAGCGCCGACCAGATATGCTCCTTGGCCTGCGGGTCGACGGTCACATTCTCGGATGCGAGGATCGCCGCCAGCCATTCGGCGGCCCAGGCGCGTTCGGCTGGGTCGTCAATATGGGCGAGCGGTTGGAGCTGCACGCCGTCCCCGGCCTCGTCGGCGAGCATCCCGCCGAGATCCTGCCAGTCGCCGCCCATACCGATCGCAGCCGCGCGGATGCTGCCGCCGAAATCGAAGGCGAAGACCTGCGCGTTCTCGTAGCGGCGAAATTGCATCGCCATCAGTGCAAGCAGCACCGACTTGCCGGAGCCGGTCGGCCCGACGATGAGGGTGTGCCCGACATCGCCGACATGAAGGGAAAACCGGAACGGGGTCGAGCCTTCGGTCTTGCCATAAAGCAAGGGGGGCGCACCGAAATGCTCGTCCCGTTCCGGCCCCGCCCATACTGCTGACAGGGGGATCAGGTGGGCGAGATTGATGGTGGAAATCGGAGGCTGGCGGACGTTGGCATAGGTGTGGCCGGGGAGGCTCCCAAGCCACGCCTCGATCGCGTTCATGCCCTCGGGGATCACGGTGAAGTCGCGACCCTGGATGACCTTTTCGACCAGCCGCAGCTTTTCAGCCGCAATGGCGGGATCGCGGTCCCACACCGTCACGCTGGCGGTGACATAGGCCATGCCGGCGTAGTCGGCGCCCAGCTCCTGCAAGGCAGTGTCGGCGTCGGCCGCCTTGTTCGAGGCATCGCTGTCGAGCAGCGTCGATGCCTCGTTGGTCATCACTTCCTTGAGGATCGCAGCAACGCTTTTGCGCTTGGCGAACCATTGGCGGCGGATGCGGGTCAGCAGCTTCGTCGCGTCGGTCTTGTCGAGCATGATCGCGCGGGTCGACCAGCGATACTCGAAGGCGAGCCGGTTCAGTTCGTCGAGCAGGCCGGGGAAGGTGACGCTCGGGAATCCCGTGATCGTCAGCGTGCGCAGATGATGGTCGCCGAGTTTCGGCTCCAGCCCGCCGGTCAGCGGCTCGTCGGCGAGCAGCGCGTCGAGATGCATCGGCGTTTCCGGCACGCGCACGCGCTGGCGCCGGGTCGAGATCGTGCTGTGCAGGTAAGTCAGCGTCTCGCCGTCATCGAGCCAGCAAACCTCGGGCACGAAGCCCTCGACCAGATTGAGCACCCGGTCGCTGCGATCGGTAAAGCTCTGGAGCAATTCCCACGGATCGACGCCCGTGCCGGAACGGCCTTCATAGAGCCAGGTTTCGGCGCGGGCGGCGTCCTCGGCCGGTGGCATCCAGAGGAGCGTCAGATAATAGTCGCTCTCGAAATGCGCGCCTTCTTCGCGAAACTGTTCGCGCCGCTCCATATCGACCAGCGCCGAGACCGGATCGGGAAAGTCCGATTCCGGATAGTCGAGCGCGGGCGTGCGCTGCGCTTCGACGAAGATTGCCCAGCCCGAGCCGAGACGGCGCAGCGCATTGTTGAGCCGCGCCGTGGTGGCGACCAGCTCGGCTGGCGTGGCGGAATCAAGGTCCGGTCCCCGAAAACGGGCGGTGCGCTGAAAGCTGCCGTCCTTGTTGAGAACGACGCTTGTCCCGACCAGCGCGGCCCAGGGCAGGAAGTCGGCGAGATGCGCGGCGCCGTTCCTGTATTCGCGCAAGCTCATCATGGCTGCATCCATGTCGGGTAGCGGAGGTGGCGGCGGGCCACGTCGACGAACTGGGGATCGCGCCGCGCGGCCCATACCGAGAGCGCATGGCCGATCGCCCATATCGCGAGGCCGGCGATCCAGAGGCGCAGGCCCAGCCCGATCGCGCCTGCCAGCGTCCCGTTGACGATGGCGAGCGAGCGCGGGGCGCCTCCGAGCAATATCGGCTCGGTCAGCGCCCGGTGGACCGGCGCGAAGTAGCCCGCGATGGGCTCGCCATGATCGGCCGCGCCGGTCATGCGACCATCGCTCCGCCACCGAAGGAAAAGAACGAGAGGAAGAAGCTCGACGCGGCGAACGCGATCGACAGACCGAACACGATCTGGATCATCCGCCGTGCCCCGCCCGACGTATCGCCGAAGGCCAGGGTCAGCCCGGTCACGATGATAATCATCACCGCGATGATCTTGGCGACCGGCCCCTCGATGCTTTCGAGGATAGACTGGAGCGGCGCCTCCCACGGCATCGACGATCCGCCCGCATGGGCGGGCATCGCGTAGAGCAGCCCGGCCGCGGTGATGCCGATATGGCCGAGGCGGTCGAGCACGGTGCCGCCGAGCAGGCGGCCCTTCATGGTCCTGAGAGGCGTGGCGTCGTTGGTCATGGCAGGTCTCCGGTCTGGGGGGTGGTGAGCGGCGTGAGGCGGTAGTCGCCGGTCGCGGCGTCGAGCCCTTCGACGCGGGCCAGCTCGGCGAGGCGGCGGCCGTGCCCGTCGCGGACGAGCACGGCGATCAGGTCGATGGTCTCGGCCAGCAGCGCGCGCGGGACCGTGACGACGGCCTCCTGAATGAGCTGCTCCATACGGCGCAGCGCGCCGAGCGCGGTTCCGGCGTGGATCGTGCCGATGCCGCCCGGATGGCCGGTGCCCCAGGCTTTGAGGAGATCGAGCGCCTCGGCGCCGCGCACCTCGCCGATCGGGATGCGATCAGGGCGCAGGCGCAGCGAGGACCGGACGAGATCGGACAGCGAGACGACGCCATCCTTCGTGCGCATGGCGACGAGGTTCGGCGCGGCGCATTGCAGCTCCCGCGTGTCCTCAATCAGGACGATACGGTCGGTGGTCTTGGCGACTTCCACCAGCAGCGCATTGACCAGCGTGGTCTTGCCACTGCCGGTGCCGCCCGCCACGAGGATGTTGGCGCGAGCGGCGACGCCATCGCGGCATGCCGCCGCCTCGGCCGCCGACATGATCCCGGCGGCCGCATAGTCGTCGAGCGTGAACACCGCGACGGCGGGCTTGCGGATGGCGAAGGCCGGGGCCGCGACGACGGGCGGCAGCAGCCCCTCGAACCGCTCGCCCCCTTCGGGCAGCTCGGCGGAGACGCGCGGGGACCGGGCATGAACCTCGACGCCGACATGATGCGCGACCAGGCGGACGATGCGCTCGCCGTCAGCGGCGGCCAGCGTCATGCCGGTGTCGCTGATGCCCTCGCCGAGCCGGTCGACCCACAGCCGTCCGTCCGGGTTCAGCATCACCTCGATCACGGCGGCATCGTCGAGCCAGGCCGCGATCGACGGCCCCAGCGCCGTGCGCAGCATCCGCGCGCCGCGCGTGTTCGCTTCGGATCGGATCGGCTGGACGGACAAGAAACGGCCCCTGAATTAGGCCGGGCGAACCGCCGCCCGGCGTCAGGGGCACATCAAGAGAGACAGGAAATCGCGCGAGGCAACAACTATGTCAGGGCGTAGTAGTGACGGCGGCAGATAAGTGCGCGTTGCGGTCTGACGCTTTCAGCACCGCTCTCCGCCCGCGCTATTTCGTGAAGATACCTGGCCGATTCGCGCATGGCCGGCCCCGGCTGGTTCGCTGCACTGTCATGTGTCGGTGGAGCCGCCGTCACGACCTGCAATATCCTCCGGTATTTCGTCGAGCAGGCTCTTGCCGCTGGCGTAGCGGCGGCCCAGCGTCTCGACAAAACCCTCATAGCGCTTGCGGCCCTTGACCTGGGCGGCCGCCTGATCCTCGTCGGGCAGCGGCGGCGTCACCGCCAGCCAGAAGCGGACGAAAAGCGCCAGTGCCTCGGTGGTGAGGCCGGTGTTGCGTTCGAGCCGCTGGACCTGCCGCGAAAGCCGGTCGAGCCTTCGGGCGAAGGCCGCCTCCATCCGGTCGGCGCCGTCCGGCGACATCCAGGAGGTGACGGCGGCTTCCACGATCGCCGAGCGCGAGATGCGGCGGCGGATCGCCAGCTCGCTGACCTGACGGGCCAGCTCGGGCGGAAAATAGACGTTGAGACGCACGCGCATGGGAATCTCCTACATTTCGATGCCGTCGTCGGGATCGAGCGACGCCTGCCGCGCGACGCCCTGCATCCGCCGCCGTGCCGCCGCCTGGCGCGCAGCATCCTCGGGTTCGTCCTCGACGATGGAAAACTCCTGCGCGGGCGGTGCGGGCGTCGTCTCCTTCACGATGGCGACATGATCGGGAAGCTCGGGCTCGCGGCGCAGCCCGCTGTTGGCGGCATCCTCCTGGCGCCGGATGATTGCCGCGATCTCGGCGGGATCGGCCGAAGCGGCGAGCCCCGTCCAGTCGTCGGGACGGATTTCCCGAGGTGGCGATGCGGCCGGATCGGGCGGCGGCATGATCCGCGCGGCGAGACGGGGATCGGCGTAGTAAGCAGCCTTCTTCGCGCGGATGGGCTGGACGCCCGACACCATGACGATTTCCTCGTCGGGCGGCAGCTGCATGACCTCGCCCTGGGTCAGAAGCTGGCGGGCGGTTTCGGAGCGCGAGACCATCAGATGCCCGAGCCAGGGCGAGAGCCTGTGCCCGGCGTAGTTCTTCATCGCGCGCATCTCAGTCTTGGTGCCGAGCGCCTTCGACACGCGCTCGCCCGTCTTCTCGTTGTTGGTCGCGAAGCTCACCCGAACATGGCAGTTATCGAGGATCGCATTGTCCTGCCCGTAGGCTTTCTCGATCTGATTGAGCGACTGCGCGATGAGGAAGGATTTCAGGCCATAGCCGGCCATGAACGCCAGCGCGCTCTCGAAAAAGTCCAGGCGCCCGAGCGCGGGAAACTCGTCGAGCATCAGCAGCAGGCGATGACGCCTGGCGCCGCTCGGCAGTTCCTCCGTCAGCCGCCGCCCGATCTGGTTGAGCATCAGGCGGATGAGCGGCTTGGTCCGCGAGATGTCGCTGGGGGGAATGACGAGGTAGAGCGTCGCCGGCTGCTCGCCCGATACGAGATCCATGACGCGCCAGTGGCAGGCGCGCGTGACCCGGGCGACGACGGGATCGCGGTAAAGCCCGAGAAACGACATGGCGGTCGAGAGCACGCCCGAGCGTTCGTTGTCGCTCTTGTTGAGCAGTTCGCGCGCGGCCGAGGCCACCACCGGATGCACGCCGGCTTCGCCGAGATGGGGCGTCGCCATCATCGCGGCCAGCGTCTGCTCGATCGTCCGCGCCGGGTCGGACAGGAAGGCGGCGACACCCGCCAGGGTCTTGTCGGGCTCGGCGTAGAGAACATGCAGGATCGCGCCGACCAGCAACGCGTGGCTGGTTTTCTCCCAGTGGTTGCGCTTCTCCAGGCTGCCTTCGGGATCGACCAGCACGTCGGCCACGTTCTGCACGTCGCGGACTTCCCACTGGCCGCGCCGCACCTCCAGCAGCGGGTTGTAGGCGTCCGACGCCGCGTTGGTCGGGTCGAACAGCAGCACGCGGCCATGCTGCGCGCGGAAGCCCGCGGTCAGCGTCCAGTTCTCGCCCTTGATGTCATGAACGATCGCCGATGCCGGCCAGGTCAGAAGCGAGGGGATCACGAGGCCGACGCCCTTGCCGCTGCGGGTCGGCGCATAGCACAGCACATGCTCGGGGCCGTCGTGGCGCAGATAGGCGCGGCCCAGCTTGCCGAGCACCACACCGTCGTCGCCGAGCAGCCCGGCCGCACGCACCTCGTCCTCGGTCGCCCAGCGCGCCGAGCCATAGGTTTCCGCGTTCTTCGCCTCGCGTGCGCGCCAGACCGACATGGCGATGGCGACAGCGACCGCCACGAAGCCGCCCGACGCGGCGATCCAGGCGCCGGTCTGGAAGATGGCGGGCGCATAGGCGTCGTAGCTGAACCACCACCAGAAGAAGGCGTAGGGCGGATAGACCGGCCAGCCGAGCGCCGTGAACCAGGGTTCGCCAAGCTCGGGCTGATACGCCAGCGCCGCCGCGGTCCATTGTGTGGCGCTCCAGATCGCGGCGACCACGATCAGGAAGACGGCGATGATCTGGCCCCAGAGGATTTTGGTAGCGGGCATGAGAGTCTCCTTCTTTCAGGGGGCGAGGCCGCGCTTGCGGCCCAATGACCATCCGATGCCGCCGCCGTTGCGGGCGATGCCCGCGATCTGGCGCCCGAGCTGGCGTTCAAGGTCGTTCGACCAGGGGACGAGCCGGAAGCCCAACCCGTCGTCGATCATCGCGAAGCGACCGGAGGCGAGCGCGAGGCGCTGGCGGCATGTGCCGGCGACCTTGTCGCCGGGATTGGTAGGCCGGTAGGCGAGCCCCGTCCGGCCCGCGATCTCGGCACCTGTCGCGTCCAGTTCGCGGCGGCGAAGCGTCTCGATCAGGTTGCCTTGCAGGACCACGCGGTTGCCGAAGCGGCGGGCCAGTCCTTCGCGCACGAGATGGTCGGTGCGCTGGTCGAGCGCCCGCTGCACCTCCGATCCGAAGCCGGCGGCCGTCACTCCACGGCCGCGCTCGATCAGACGATGATCGAGCCAGGTCGCGCCTCTCGCCTTCACCTGAGCCGCGAGGTCGAGATCGGATCGCGTCGCCAGGAACAGGGACGGCTTCGGATCGCCCGGCCGGCCGACGGCGCGCAGCTCAACGATGCCGCCGATATCCGGGCTGCGATCCAGCGCCTCGATGCCCGGAAGCCGGACATGGTGGGTGCGCCCGTCGATGCCGTCGATCACGGCATAGGCCGAGCCATGCAGCTCGTCGTGCAACCCCTTGTCGATCAACCGGCCGACGATGGGCTTTTGCGGCGCTGCGCTGACGATCTCGTAAGTGTCGAGCGGGCGCTGCAGGCCGCGACCGTTCAGCGCCTTGCCGATCGTGCGGATGATGTCGCCGCGCGTGCCCAGCTCGCGCAACCTGGCTTGCGCATCCGACGCCAGTGCCCACTGACCGGGCGCGGCCTCGGCTGCGAGCCCCATAGTTTCCAGATGCTGCAAGCGGCCGATCATCAGGCGGCGGACCTGGGGATCGTCGAGTCCGGGCTGCTGGGGGCGCAAGTCGATGACGCCGAGTGCGTCCGCCGTGCGATCGATCTCGGCGTCGAGCCTGGTCCAGCGTTCGGCCGTTACCTCGCGTTCGAGCGCGCGCTGGATTTCATGCTCCGGTTTCGGACCCAGCTCGGCCCAGGCCAGTTCTTCGGCGCGCGAGCGCAGATTGTGGCTGATATAGTCCCGGTTGATGACAAGGTCGGCGCCATGGTCATCGACGCCGCGCACCAGCAGATGGACATGCGGGTTGTCGGTGTTCCAGTGATCGACCGCGACCCATTCGAGCCTGGTGCCGAGATCGGCTTCCATCTGGCGAACGAGATCGCGGGTATATTCGCGAAGGTCCGACAGGTCCGCCGCATCCTCGGGCGAGACGATGATCCTGAAATGATGCCGGTCGTCCTTGCACCGATCGGCGAAGGCGCGATCGTCGGCGCCATCGCCATTGGCGTCGAACATCCGCGCGGGCGATCCGTCGCGGGTGACGCCCTCGCGCTTGAGATAGGCGATGTGCGCGGACAGCGGCGCCCTCGGCCGTCCATTCCGGTGGAAACGGGTGACAGGGACAATCTTGACCAGCACGCGCCGGCCCGATCCGAACAGGCGGCTGCGTGCGAAGGACGTGCGGCCACGGCCGAAGTTCGATTGCCCGCGCTGGCGCGATCCGCCCCAGCCGGCCGTTCGCCGGCCTCCGCCGCTGCGCGCGGCGACGCGGAGCACCTGGACGACAAGTCCTTGCGCCTTGCGGCCCTGGCCGGCTCCCCTGTTCCTGACCTTGCCCGGCCGGACGCGGAAATCCTCGTCCTCGCTCACGGCCGGGCCGCTTTCCGCCGAAAATGGCCCATAGTGCCATTCGGCGCTTTGATTTTGCTGGCTTTTTTCTTCCGAGCGGCACGCTCGCCGACCGACGTACCCGCGCCAAATCGTTGAAAGACATAGGCTTTCAGCGAATTTGGGGCGCGCTTTCTATCTTGCCGTCCCTTCCTTCGGCTTTTTCCTGCCCTTCCAGGCACTTGATCCTTCATTCCTCGCAATCTGAAAATGCGGGCGGTCATGGCGTGGCGGCCCCCTCCCGACTTGCAGCCGCCGTGCATTTCGGCCGCGGCGGTGCTGCAACGGGATCGTCCGGTAGCGCGAACTTGAGACGCCAGGTGCGCCACGCTTCGGCGACGGCTCCGGTGCCGGGAAACAGGTCGTCGAGCGTGTCGTCGGGACGCGCGGCGACCGTCTCGAAGCTCCAATGGCAGACCGCTTCGGGCTTGGCCCCGGTAAGACCGCGGCGCAGCGTGATCGGGCATTCGATCCAGTCGCGCAGGACCAGTCGTTTGCTGACCACCGGCTTGCGCGCGGGCTTCACGATGACGGGTTCCCACGCATAAGCGACCGGCACGTTGCGTTTGAACGCGGCAAAACCTTTCACCCAGGCCATCCACCGTGCGCCGGTTTCACGGACCAGCGGTGCGAGGAGGGCGACCGATTCCGGCGTCGCGGCGGCGTGCAATATCCAGCCGTCATAGTCGCGCTGGAGTCGCTCGATCAGTGCAGCGTGATCGACCTCGCCCGCATAGTCGGGATGATCGCGATAGAGATGCGCGCAGCCGATATAGGGCGGATCGGCATAGGCGATCTTCACGGCTGCCTCCGTCCCGACAGCGCGACGAACAGGCTGTTCGCGGGCGGGTCGGCTGAAACGGGACGGTCGTCCTGGTGTCCATCCGGGGCGGCGTCCGGTGCAGGCGGATTGTCTTCGGCCCGCGCGGCGAACAATGCGGCCCGGCGCCATGCATGGGGATCGGATGGCGGTGCGGCGGCGAGCTGGATGTCGCCACTACTGCCGGTGATCGGCGCCAGCTTTGTGAGATAGGCGCGCGTCTCTCGCGGAAGCGGGCGGCCACGCGACAGATATTCGTCGTAGCGGCCAGGCCCGGCATTATAGGCGGCCAGCATGGCGGCCGGGTTGCCGTAGCGGTCGTGCATCGCGCGCAGATAGGCCGCGCCCGCCATGATATTATCGCGGACATTGTATGGATCGCGACCTAGCCCGTGACGGAAGCGCAGGTTCGCCCAGGTGCCAGGCATGATCTGCATCAGGCCCATCGCGCCAGCGGAGGAAACGGCGCGAGAGTCGCCGTTGCTCTCCACCCGCATGACCGCCCATATCCATGCCTCGGGGATACCGAAGCGCCGCGCGGCATCTGCAACATGGACAGCATAGGGATGGCTGACTGCCGTGCGTTCGGCGGACGCATCCTGCGCCAGTGCGTTGGCGGGAATTAGCGTGACGGCGAGCACCGCGATCAACGCCAGGTTGAACGGATGACGGAGAGATGGGCGCATCCGTTCAGCTTTCCTTGTCCGGTTCGGACGGGCGGTTCCAGACCAGATAATGAACGTCGCCATGTCCAGCGGTGAGCAGCATGGCGTCGATCGGTCGCGGAAAGAGCGGACCGTCGATGCGCACCGCGATGTGGAATCCGCCCGGTCCACCGGGGCGATGCCGCGCCTCGCCGATCGGGAATCCCTCGGCGCTGTCACCGAGATGCACCCGCATGTCGGGGCATTTGCCCTCGTTCTCGCGGGGATCGACTTCGGCGAGATAGAGCGGCGCGTCGAGGCCGAGCGTCTGGATGCGGCCTTTCCAGGAGCCGTTGTCGCGGCGAAACGTGCCGATGGTGATCTGGTTCATGGGTCTACCTTTCGTTTGCTGGGGAAGAGAGAGCGTCAGCGCCGCGGCTGATCGGCGCGATCATCGCGCGACCGCAGGCGCGTCCACGACAGCCGGAATGTTCGGCCCTTGTCGTCGGCGCGGAACAGCACCGGACGGAACGGAGAGGGGAAAATCGGGCTGTCGATCTCCAGGGCGATGTAATCGCCCGCGCGTTCGCCGACCCGTTTCCACGCGCCGCCGACCTCGGGACCGTCCTCGTCGTCGAGGTGGACACGGTAGTCGGGCGCGTTTTCGGCATCGGTCGGATCGAGTGCGACCAGCGCGATTGCCTCGTCGATTCCGAAATAGCGCGCGCGGCCAGCATAGCCGTTGGCGGTGGGTTCAAAGATATTCGTCGGCATGGCCGATCTCCTTTTCGCTGGGGGGTGAAGCTGGCGGGGACGGCGCGCGCAGGTGCAGCGGCGTCGCCGTTCCGATGACGGTCGATGTCGGGAGCGGGCCGAAATAGCGGCCGTCCAGACTGTCGGGGACGGTGGGATTGAGCAGGAATATCTCGCCGGGTCCGAGCGTCCGGCAGCCCTGCCAGACGGGTAGCGGACGGCCGCGGCTATCGGCCAGGCGGGCGATGGCGACGGGCTGGCCATCGACACGCACCACGGCGCCGATGCGGCACACGCGCTGCCCCGTTTTCGCCGCGACATGTTTCAGGAGCGGCACGCCCTCGGGCAGATAACCGTGCGCCGAAAGCCAGCGGGCAAGGTATTCGGGCGGCGCGACCGCGACCAGTGCCCCGGCAGATGGATCGCGGTCGGGATGGATGCGATAGAGACCTATGGGCGCACTGGCGCTGGCGTTCCAGATGACGCGGGGAAGCGGATCGGTGATCGCGGTGATGACGAACGCCGCGGCGAATGTGGACGCGGCGATGGCCGTCGCCATGGCGTAACGGCGGCGCGTCATCCTTCGATCTCCTTGCGACGCAGCCATGCCTTGTGCCGCTCCATCGTGTAGGGACGTGACGGATGACCCACGGCGATGCGGTTGTGGACGTGGCGCCAATGATCGGGCGCGGCGTCGCAGGGATCGACGCCCGCCGTCTCCACCGCGTCGATCGCGGCGAGCACTTGGCTAACCTTCGGCCAGCCCTCGATATGCAGGAGGATGTCGCCGCCTGGCCGCACGAAGGGCAACGTGGTGTATGGTTCGCCTGTGGCCACCGCGCGCATGATGTCGATCCGCGAACTGATCGTGCCGTAATCGTTGGCGGACCAGCGGACGAAGGCGAAGATCGCACCGGGCCGGAAACTGACGACGCGGGTTCGCCGCGTGAGGATGCGATCCTGCACAATACGGCCAAAGCGTATCCAGTGCTCCAGTTTCTTCTCTATCCAGGTGAGTTCCACCTCGGTCAGCCGAGAGCCGGACGCCAGCGCCGTTGGAACGGCCGGCGTGCGGGCGGCCTGCGCTCGCTCCGCCGCCTGCCGGCGCAGCGCGGCCTCAAATCCGCTGAAGTCTATGCGCTCCGGGCGCGCGGGATCGCTCATCGTTCGTCTCCGGGCATGGGGATGGATGTGCGCCCGAGCGCGAGGTCGAGCGCGGCTTCTGTGCGCAGGATCGCGCGGCCGATGGCTTCAGGGATTTGCGGGAGAACGGCGTCGCCGAACGCCTCAACGATCAGGCTGGCCGCAGCCGTCCCTTTGCGAGAGCCGAGCGCAATGCGCGTGCCAGCCACCCAGGCGGATATCCCATCATCCAGCCGTAGGTGACGGGCAAGGCCGCCGTTCCAGTCAGCCCATGGCTCCGCAGCATCGCTGCCAGCGCGCGGGCGCCCGCCCATTTGTCCGGCGCGCGATCCGTCATTGCCCCGTCCATCACCGCGTCCATCGTCGGGGATTTCCTCCTGTCGTAAGCCGGACTCCAGCCGTCCATCCGGCTGTCCCGCTTCGTCGGGGTCGGCAGGGTTTCCGCGTGGCGCAGCAGGTTCGGCGTATCGATCTGCGCCTTCGCGCCGTTTGCCCGGCGGCCCGTCTCGATCTCCCGCACGCTCAACCGGCGCCCGCCGTTCGGCTTGACCGGCGTCGGCATCATGCCGGGCGGCTGTTCCATCCTGTCGAAATGCAGCGCCTCGCCGATCGTCGGCGTCCGGTCGAAATCGTCCTGATCCGAAGTCATCCGGCCCTTGTGCTTGCGCAGGACACTGCCGCGCGGGGCCGGATTCGCGGTCGGCGTTCCCATCATCCCGGCGTGGCGGCTCGCATGGCCCTGCAACTGGCTCAGCACATCGCCCCGGCCACCGCGATCCGCATCCGACTTGCGCGGCGTCGCCAGGATCATGCGCAACGGATATGTCGATCCCGCTCCGCCGCCCGCGCCGTCCTTCATCCCATCCGTTGCCATCGGCGTCGGCAGTTTCGGATCGCGGAAGAAGTCGTAGAGACCCGATGCTTCCATCTTCCGCCGCGCGCCCGAACCGCCCTCCAGCCTCATCCCTGAGTTGGATACCGGAGTCGGCAAGCTGGCCGGGGTCGAAGCCGATAAGCCAGGAGCGTTTGCGGACATGGTTGGCGCCGACATTTTCAGCAGCCACCACGCACGGTTCGCAGGCGTAGCCGAGCGTTTCCAGTTCATCGAGCAGCCGGTCAGCGCCGCGAGTTCTGAGATTAGCGCTGTTCTCAAAAGCGAACCAGCGAGGGCGGCATTCTCCGACCAGCCGGACGGCTTCGAGGTAGAGGCCCGACCGTTCGCCTTCGATTCCCCTGCCTTTGGTGTTGGCGCTGGAGATATCCTGGCACGGCGGCGAGCCGACGATGATGTCGGGGAGGAATCCGAGGTCGGAAACAAGGCGAGCTGCCGTGAGTCCGCGGACGTCTTCGTAGAGCCGGACATGGGGATTGTTCTCCGCGTAGAGGATGCGGCGCCACGCGACGATTTCGGAGGCGGCCACGGTGAGGAAGCCGGCGCGGTGCAGGCCGAGCGACCATCCGCCCGCCGCCGCGCTGAACAGGTCGAGCGCGCGCATCATTCGCACAGCCCATATTCGCTGTCGCAGCGCAGACCGTGCTCGTCGGCCTCGCGCTGCTCCTGCGCGATGAACAGGTCGTAGTTCCGGCCGCCCCGGCTGGTGCGGGACCACGCGATCGCCCGGTCGATTGTCGCCCGGCCATGATCGGCGGGATCGCCGGGCACGGTCCGCGCGGGCAGCAGCGATGCCGGCGTGCCGGCGACGGCGCTGCGGCGGGACACGAGGCTGACCAGCCGCTCCCACTCCCGCACGCGGTCGACCTCGGCCGGGAAGCGCATGGACCAGACGCGCAGTTCGCGCTTCCTGACCATGATGCAGGTCGAGCAGCCGACGCGGCTCATCCCCATGGTGTAGAGCGGGTTATGGCGTAAGCCGTGCCGTTCGGAGATCGCGAAGGCGTCGGCGGCCGACCAGCGGAAGATGGGCCGGTAGAGCACTTGCCGGGCGCCGCCCGGATATCGCTTCGACTGGATGGGCGGCTTCTTCGCCCGCGCTGGGCTTTCGTCGGCGCGCTCGCCGATCCAGTCGATGATCGGCACACCCGCGTCGAGCAGCGGGCGCTTGCGGTGCATCATCGGGATCAGCTTGGTCTCGTCGGTGCAGAAACGCGTTTTGGTGCCGGGAAACCGGCCGTGCAGCATCGCCATGTCGAGGAACGGGATGCCGGTCGGATGCAGCAGCCCCAGCGCCCGCTCGATCAGATGATCGGGGACCGGGGGCGAGACCAGGACGGGACAATCGCACCCGGCCATCCACTCCACCCTGGTGAGCAAGCCCGCCCGCCAGGCATCCCGGCGCTGGTTGCACGCGCCCTTGTGGCGCGTGCGGCGCTTCTCCTTCGACCATTCCTCGCGCAGCATCCCGCGCTTGCGGGCGAAGGCCGCCGCATCGGTGAGGCCCGGCACATCGTTGGCTGATACAATCTCGATATGGAGGCCGACGCGCTGCCGCAGCCAATCCGACAGATAGGCGATGTGCTCCAAGGTGATCGGGTTCTCATGCCCGTTGTCGGCACAGAGGAATCGCGGGGCGCGATTGCCGAACGCCGCCATCCCCTTGCGCTCGATCCGCTCGACCATCAGGCACAGGACGGCCTGGCTGTCCTTGCCGCCCGAGATGCTGCCGAAGTGCTGGACGGCGATCATGACCGCCCGCCGGCAACAGTCGCGTCGACACCCGCGCGGTATTGATAAACGTCACGAAATGGCGTAGTAGTGTAGCGTAGTAGATATGGCGGGTTTTCTGCTGGATATTTGCTCGGACTTGGCGAATTATCCACAACGCGCCGCCGCGTTAGAAAGAATACGAAGTATTCTTTATTGTTAGCATAGTTATAGGGAGGCCGATTCCGCCTTTTGAACCAATGGGTTACGAGGCGGTGCGGTTTTTTATAGGCCGAGTCAGCGGTTTTTAATCGGCCGAGTCCGGCGGTTTTCAATAGGCCGAGTCTCATGGCCTGTTATCCACAAGCGTAGCACCCAGTCGGCGGATGGCGGCATCGAGCGGATCGACGGGGATCGGCACGAAAGTCAGCCGCTCGCGGCCTAGGGCGCGGTCGATGGTCAGTGCATATCCCGGCAGGGGCTGGCGCCGGACGATGGCGCGCAGCTCGAACGCGAATTGCTTGAGCGGTGAGAGCACGCCGGATTTGAGATGGAGATGGGCGACATCGAACGACCAGCCCGATTCCTGGTGCCCGCCATGCTTGCGCACGATGCGGTAGAGCCAGCGTTCCAGCCCGCCCGTCAGGTCGAAATAGGCGCGGTCGATCGTGAGCACGAACGTCCGATCGACCACCCCGGCATAGAACCAGTCGGGCAGGATCAGTTCGATACCGAGCGGCCGTCCGTTGCCGTCGAGCCGTTCCTGCCATTCGTTGATCCACGAGAAGCGATGACGGCGGCGCTGGTGCTGCTGGCGGATCGAGGTGGCGACCGTGGTCGATTGCAGCCGATCCAGCGCCGCTTTCAGCCGGTCGTAGTGATCCTTGCCGGTGCCGCGCCCGGTGAAGGTGAGGATTTCATGGGGCGTCGCCGCCATCAGCCGGGATGTGGGCTTGCCGGCATCGCGCGCGGCGACGATCTGGCTCGCCGCCCATATCAGCACGTCGGCATCCCAGATGGTCGCCATGCCATGTTCGGGCACGGCCTCGACCGAAATCCATGTGGCGCCCATGCGAAAGTCGATCGGCGCGGTGCGCCTGCGCTTGGCGAGACTGAAAAACGGCCACGCCATAAGGTCCTGGGCGTCGCGGGGCGCAAGATCGCCACCGAGCGACGGGAACAGCGTAAGCTGCGCGCGCTCGCCAGAAAGGGAGGCACGGCGGGGCTTCATCGGCGGCTCTGCGCGATGGCCGCGTCCCGCCGCGGCATGAGATCGTCCTGACCGGGATCGGACGTGGAATATTTGGTGCCGAGGTCGGCCCAGGCGCGCAGGTCGTCCACGCAATAGACCACCCGCCCGCCGATGCGCCGATAGGCCGGGCCGCTCCCGAAATAGCGATGCTTCTCAAGGGTGCGGCCGGAGAGGCCGAGGAAGCGCGCCGCCTCGGGGGTCCGCAGGAAGCGCGGGGGAAGGTTGACGGGTGTTCTGGACAAGGGGCGTCTCCTGCGGCGCGGGGTGGCAGGAGGCGATCATGGCGAAGTGCTGACGGCGGGGTGGGGAACGAAGATTCGCAACCTCGCCGATGTGACCACCCCCGCTGGCGGGTCGGCGGGCCGATGCAGGCGGTCAGCGGATGCGCAACAGTTTGCGGTAGCCGCCTTTCATCATGGCGGTGGCATCGCGGACCAGACGGTAGGCGAAGGACCGGGAATCCGAGTTCTTGAAGTCGGACGCCGAGAGGTGCGCGGCTTCCTCCCTGCCGAGCGCGATCGCGATTTCGCGATAGGTCGCCCCGGCGAGCCGCAGATCCAGCGCGCGCAGCATCAGTTCGAGCCGGAATGCCCGGATTGCGGTGAGCGGCCAGCCGCGCGGCAACGGGCCAGTCCGCCTGCCCGCAATGAGCCGGTGGAAGCGCAGCAGGCTGGCGATGCGGGTGACGAAATCCTTGTCGAGCGGGACGATCGCGGCGAGCGGCCGGCCGGGCGTCGGATCACGCAGCCACAGCCGATGTTCGCCGGCCGCATCCGCGACGACGACATGGCGGCCATCGATCCCGGCCCGGTCGGCGAGCAGCGCGCCGAGCGTCAGCGGATCGACCGCCTTTGCGCCGTCATATCCTTCCGGCGCGGCATCGAGGATCACGGTGACGGCGGTCAGTTCGGGCCGCCAGACGACCGTGTCCGACAGGTCATCCGCCCTGTAGGCGAAAGGATAACCCCCATTTACGGGCTAGCGCGGATCGCGCGCCCGTCGTGGGATTCTGCCCGAGGCTCGCGTGTTCGGCGCGATACTGGCGATTGCGTTGCAGGAACGCGGCGGCGAACTCCGACCGGCCGGGCGTGTCTGGTCTCGGCCCGGAGCGTCGGGCCTGTGACGGCGGTTTTGTCATGGGCATCCTCCCGGTCGCGTCCGGCGCGACTTCTGGAACCTTGAGGATGCGAGGCCGGAGTTTTTGCCGACAGCGCGAAGGACGCGCCGATGCATGCCGGAGCCGCACGGTGAAATAAGTCGATTTTGCTCAGCGCATTAACGTTATCTGGTGGCGCGCGGGCCGAGCAGATATGCATAGCCGACTTCGGTCATCCAGCGCGCGCGGGCGAGATGGCTGGCGTGCATCGCCTTCGCCCGATCCGGTTCGGCGGCGGGGACGATACCAAAGATTTGCGCTGCCGCCTCGGACCAGGGGACACCTTCATCGTCGGCGTCTAGCAGCCGGATATAGTCGGCAAGGTGGTTCTCGTCATGGGCAGTAAGCTGCGGCGCATCAGGCGCGCGATCCGCGAATTGGCTGCTACTCATGGCGCCCCCCATCATGTTGCCCGTTAACTGTTTACCGCGAATTACGGCGCCGGATACGCGCGTGTCACGCATCATCAGATGCATCTTCTGCCAGCCGGGACTGCGGGTTCCCGTCGATACACCTTATATGGGATAAACCGGATGAGTTGTATCGTCCAGCTTTGCGGCCATGGACATGCGCCGCCTCGTAGGATTGAACTTCGTCAGGCTCAGAAAGGACAAAGGCTTGACCCAGGAGCGCCTGGCCGAAATGTCCGGCTTTACCCAACAGTATATCAGTGATCTGGAAAGAGGACGCCGCAATCCATCTGTTGTGACCTTGTTCCATCTGGCTTCGGCCCTGAACGTCACCCCTGCCGATCTTGTTGCTGAAATCGAGCCGCCCGCGACCGAGTAGCTTCACAGACGTTAAGCACGAGCCGGGCCATGCCCGGCGAGCGCGCGCAATTCGGCCGCGCGAACCTGCGGGACGCGCGGCCGCCGCCGAACTGGACAGGATCGGCGGCGGCGCTATGTCATGGGCGGAAACGGGCTATGGCCTGAACTTGCGCCATTCCTCCTGACTGCCGGCACGGCGCCAGCTCATTCGCCGGCAGCGAAATGTGGTCCAGGTGTAAATCAGCGGCTCAAAACCATGCCACCAGTCGGCTTCAATATCACCACAGCGGCCCTCAAAGAGAATCTCGCCGTCCGCACGGTAAAGCCGAAACTCCATCGGGAGCGCGTCCGCCTGTTCGGACGTTCCACGACAAGGGATACCGTCACGATCTTCGCCAGCCCAAAGGCAACCGCCGTGATGGTCGGTCGTGATGATCCACCGCATGATGTGATTCCTTATGTGGGTGGCGCCCGCCGCTTGGGACGGGCGCGCATGTGTCGGGAAAGGGGGCGACCTATGCGGCCGCCCGATGATGCTGCGAGGCAAGCCGCCTGCGCGCGGTGTGGTAATGGCCGTTGTCCAGTTCGATGCCGGTCCAGTCACGGCCCAGCTGCTGCGCCGCCGCCAGTGTCGAGCCGCTGCCGCTGAACGGGTCCAGCACAAGGTCGCCCGGCTGGGTGAAAGCCTCGATCAAGGGCGCCAGCGCCGCAATCGGCTTCTGCGTGGGGTGCAGACGGTTGCCGGTATAAGGGAAGTCCAGAACATCGGGGATGGGCCGCGCCGGACGGACGGGATTGCCCTTGGCCAGCAAATAGGCCTGTTCGTGCTCATAGCGGAGGAAACGGGCCGATGACGCATAACGCTTGCGGAAAACAAGATGCCCGACAACCCGAAAGCCCGCCGCCTTCCATGCGTCCATGAAAAGGTCGATCTTGTTCCAGCCATAGAAGCTGACGCAAAAGTCGCCGTCCTTCAAAACGCGGTGCATCTCGTGGAAGGCCGGACGGAGCCACCGCCCATTATCGTCATTCGCCACCTTGCGGCCCTGGCGGTCCCGGTAGCGGGTCACATAGGGCGGGTCTGTCAGAATGAAATCCACCGTGCCGGCATCAAAGCTGCGCATCACGTCGATGCAATCGCCGTTGAAGATCACATTGCGGGGAGCCTGTGCATTGCTGGTCATGTCTCAAATCCTCTGGGTCTGAAGTTCAGCGAAGCGGAACGCCGCGCCTGAACTTCTGCCCGTCGGCGAGACCAGGGTAGCAACGGGGCAAGGGCGGCCAGGGCGGAGGGGAATCACCCGCCTGCACAAGCGAAGCGCGGAAGGCGGGGATACCGCCCCGGACGGTTTCACTTCCCTTGACCGGCGCGGGGACGGAGTCCTTAGCAACGATCGCGCCGCCCTGGCGGCGCGCAGGACGACACGCCGGCCATGCCGGCACACTCAATGTTCAGGAAAGGGCTTTCAGGCTGCGAGGCGTGCGACTGGCGTGCTGATAGTCCGCGCCGACAGGATGCGCAGCGACTTCACCGCGCAATCGAGCGAACTGGCCAGTCCGCTTTTACCCGATGAAAAGCCGGTGCCCTCGAACAGACCGATCAGACGATGCTCGTCTTCGGAGAGATGCGCGCCCTTACCGATGGCGATCCGCCTGCCGGATACCGCTTCGGCCAGAGTCAGGAAGCTGTCGAACACGGGCGCCAGCATATCGTGACCATCGCGGGACAACAGCGAGAACAGACCGGGTTGGACCGACTGCCGATTGTCCCGCGCTTCCCGCCAGCAACGCGCCGCTGCGATCAGCATCGCGGGCACGATGCCCGCATCATGCGATGGCGGCAAGAAATGGCGGGTCATCGTCGGTGCTTTCGGTTTTGCCCCTCGCTCTCTTTTTGAGAATTGTTCGCAGCGGTAGCGGCAACTCATGACTGGCACAAGACAGCGCGGCTGATTGTATCGCCCCTGGTGCCCGGCCTGGCGACAGAAAGAAGCGCCCCGCCATTGCTGGCGGGGCGCGGTGCCGGTCAGCGGGACCAGAGCAGGATGTATTCGCCGGGGCGTTCGTTGCTCTCGACCAGGCTCGCGTAGAGCGGCGCCGGGAAGCACGGATCGTCGATCTTGACCGAGAGGTAGTCGCGCTCATTGCGGCTGGTCTTGATCCAGGCGGCGCCGATCTCGACGTCGATGTGATCCGCGTTGGCGAAGGTCAGCCGGTAGTCGGGCGCTCGGTCGGCATCCTTCTCGATCGGGGTGAACACCGCGCGGGTGTTGAGCGTGAGGGTGACGACCTTGCCTTCGATGATGCCGTCCTTGCCCCTGGTGAAAGTGCCGATGGTGCTCATGATGTGTCTCCGTTCGCTTGTCCGGGCCGCGCCCATCGCGGCCTCGTGGCGATCGGTGGATCGGGGACATTTGGCGGCGCACCGCTGCCCGGAGTTCCGGGCTTGCGGCCCGTGGACGGCCGAAGGGCCACTTTTTTGCTTCGCGATGCAAAGCCGAAGGCGGCGGAAAAAAGTGGTCCGGCGCCGTTGCGCCGCCAGGTGGACCCGATCAGATCCAGCCATGAGGAAGGCCGTGAGGGTCGGCCAGGCAGGCAGGACAGAGGACAATGATGCGCCCGGCGTTTCAGCGCATAGGGCGACGGATCAGCAGCAATGGTCGGCTACGGCCTCAATGTCACCGTGACGAGATTTAGCGGCGGGAGAATAGTTCGAGGAACAGGCGCTCGGCCTCGGCCATGCCTTCGTCCGTCAGCCAGACGGACTTCGCCTTGCGCACCGGATCGGAAATCAGCCCGCGTTCGTGCAGCCGATTCATCGCGTTCCAGTCTAAACCCTTCCAGGCCGTGCCGGTGGCGTCGAGATTGAGCCACAACAGAGCAAGCACCGCCTCGTCGATTCGGTCGGTGTCGATGTCCGTCCGCGAGTCCATGCGCGGAAGGATAGCAGACTGGGCGATACCTCGCATCCGCGATCCGGCCGTCCGCACTTATCTCTGCTACGCTACGCTTCGCTGTTTCCGCCCCGCGCCGCCGTGCGCCGAATCCCGCCGCCGCCGCCATGGTCCGGCAGACGTTTGTGAAATGGCGATTTTGCTGGATTCCCGCGAGGCACGCGGCAGCTTGAGCGCATGGGACTCTCTCGAAAACGTCGCCGTCGCGCTCCCCGAGGCTGGTCGCAAGGGCTGGAAGACCTGCACGACTACTACATGCAGCCGCCACCGACGCGCGCATCAAAGCGCGGCACCGCCGCCATCGCGCCGATCATCGTCACCGACGACTGGCCCGAGCAGGTTCCCATCGGCGATGCCGAGTTGCGCGTTATCGAAGGCGGCTTGCGCGAGGAACTGGACGCGCTGTTCGGGATGCTGCCGTGAATGGCCACGGTAAGGGGGTTGAATTGTTCGTCAATATGACGCACATTGCATCGCGAATGGATCGATCAGGAGTCAGTCTCATGCCGCGCAAGCAAGCCGTGAAGGAAACACCCAGAGCCAATCGCATCGAGCGGCTCGGTTTCCGTATTGACGAAGAAACTAAGGATTTGATCGAGCGGGCCGCTCATCTCACGCGCCGCAAGGTCAGCGATTATTGCGTGACCGCGCTGGCGGACACCGCGCGTCGGACAATCGCCGAGCATGAAACGCTCGTGCTGTCGGATCGCGACCGCGCGACGTTCTTCGATGCGCTCATCAATCCGCCCGAGCCGAGCGAGCGGCTGATCCGCGCCTTCGACGAGCACAGGCGCCGGGTTGCGCCCTGATCATGGCGGCGCAGGCAGACTTGCAGGTCGAGCAGTTGGGGCCACACCATGACCGGGACGGATTTTCCTGCGGCGTCGACAGTCTCGATCGATATCTAAGAAGTCAGGCCGGACAGGACATGCGCCGCCGCTCGGCCGGCGTGTTCATTCTCGTCGAGCGCTCCAATCCCGGTGCCATTCTCGGCTACTATACGCTTAGCCAGGCGAGCATCGCGCAAGGCGATATTCCGGCAGCGGCGCGGAAACATGTCCCGCGCTATCCGCTCGTCGCCGCGACACTCATCGGCCAGCTTGCGGTATCCGAAGGGCGGCAGGGCGAACGTCTTGGCGCGGTTCTGATCGCCGATGCCCTCCGCCGCGCGTGGCTGACGGCGGCGACGGCGGGTTCGTCAATGCTCGTCGTGGACGCCATCAACGATCGGGCAGCCGCCTTCTATGAAGGCAACGGCTTCGTCCGGCTGCTCGATTCCCGACGCCTCGTGCTGCCGATGCACGTCATTCAAAGATTGGTCGAACCATGACGAACGCTTTCGCAACCTCGCAAGCCCTCGCCCCGCAAACGGCGCAGCGGGCCGCGCTCTATCTGCGCGTTTCGACGCCCCGTCAGGCCGAGCATGATCTGTCGATTCCCGACCAGCGTCGGCAACTCGAAGGCTATTGCCTCTCGAAAGGCTGGGAGGTCGCAGCTGAGTTCGTCGAACCGGGCGTCTCGGGCACCGACGATCGGCGGCCCGCTTTCCAGGATATGATCGACGCGGCTTCCGAGAAGCCACCTGCGTTCGACGTGGTCGTCGTCCATAGCTTCTCGCGCTTCTTCCGCGACCAGTTCCAGTTCGAGTTCTACGTCCGCAAGCTGGCGAAGAACGGCGTGCAGCTAGTCTCGATCACGCAGGTTCTCGGAGATGATCCGGCGAGCGAGATGATGCGGCGGATCATGACGCTGTTCGACGAATATCAGTCGAAGGAAACCGCCAAGCACACGCTGCGCGCGATGAACGAGAATGCGAGGCAGGGTTTCTGGAATGGTGCCCGCCCGCCGATCGGCTATCGCGTTGTCGAGGCCGAGAAGCGCGGCGCGAAGATCAAGAAGAAGCTGGAGGTCGACCCGATCCACGCGGAGACGGTGCGGCGGATTTTTCGCCTGGCGCTGGAGGGTGCCGATGGACGCGGCCCGATCGGGGTCATGGCGATCGCGTGCTGGCTCAACGAGAACAATATCCGCACCCGTTATGGCGGGCGCTGGGGCAAGGGCATGGTGCATCAGGTGCTGACGCGCACCACCTATATCGGCCAGCACCGCTTCAACACCTATGACGTCAAGAAAGGGCGGCGGAAGCCCGAGGCCGAACACGCCATCATGGAGGTGCCGCCGATCGTCACGGTGGCGGAGTTCGAGGCCGTGCAGCGCTCCCTGAAAGCGCGCAGCCCCAAGATGATGCCGCCGCGCGCCGTTGGCGGCACGACGCTGCTGACGGGCATCTGTTTCTGTGCGTGCTGTGGTGGCGCGATGACGCTGCGCAGCGGCACCAGCGGGAGCGGCCGAGAGTATCGCTATTACACCTGCGCGACCAAGGCCACGAAAGGGAAAACGGGATGCCCCGGTGTCTCCCTGCCGATGGATCAGTTGAATGAAGCGGTGCTCGAGCATCTGGAGAAGCGGCTGCTCGATCCCGCGCGGCTTGAAGTGCTGATGGACCAGCTTATCGCCCGCCGGGAAGATTGGGTGACGGAGCGTCGCCAGCATGTCGCCGAGATGGAACGTCGCGCGACGGAGGCCGATACCAAACTCGCCCGCCTCTATGAGGCTATCGAGAATGGTCTGGTCGATATGGGCGATCCGTCGCTCAAGGCGCGGATCACGGAACTGACCACCATCCGCGACCAGGCCCGAGGCGATGCCGACCGGGCTGTCGCGCACATCGAGCGGATCAGCCCGGAGATCACGGTCGAGAGTCTTCACGCCTTCGCGTCGGTCGCCAAGCGCAAGCTCCGCCACGACGATGGCTCCTATGCGCGAAACTATGTTCGGGCGGTGGCGCAGCGGGTCGAGGTGTTCAGCAAAACCGATGTGCGAATCCGCGGCACGCGCACTGAATTGCTGCGGACCCTCACCGCCGCCTCTGGCGTAGAGGCGGCGGTGCTAGGGACTCGCGGTTTTGGACCGAAATGGTGCCGCTTACGTGACTCGAACACGTGACCCCATCATTACGAATGATGTGCTCTACCAACTGAGCTAAAGCGGCGCGCGGGGCCTTGATTGGCCGATGCGAGCGGTGCCGTTATCAGCCTCGCGGGCCGGATGCAAGACGCCTTGAGCAGCTTGCGGCATGCAAACGCGCGGTCGTCCGGATCGCCAGCGCGGGGGCCGGTTCTGGCTAACGCACTGATGTGGTTAATTAACCCTAGTTTTACCTCCTTGCGAGACAGTGGCCGCCTAGGACACTGATTGGGACCGTTCCATGGATACTCTGCGCGGATATCGCGATGTCGGACAAGGCCATGATGCCGCAGACGAAGAGCTGCTGGCATCGGCAGATGGTCACGTCCGTCAATGAGGTGTAATTTGGGGTGTGGTCACCGGGCTGCATGGTCAGGCGGCCTTGGGTGTA
>NZ_JAIEPN010000174.1 GCF_019748365.1 Novosphingobium sp. | reverse complement strand
CTCCACCGCGCCGACCGCTTCGGCCTCGCCCAGCTCTACCAGCTGCGCGGCCGCGTCGGGCGCGGCAAGCTGCGCGCCTATGCCTACCTCACCTACCCGGAAGACCAGGCCCTCTCCGAAGTCGCCGAAAAGCGCCTCAAGGTCCTCAGCGACCTCGACAGCCTCGGTGCCGGCTTCCAGCTCGCCAGCCACGACCTCGACTTGCGCGGCGCCGGCAACCTCCTCGGCGACGAACAGTCCGGCCACGTCCGCGAAGTCGGCTTCGAACTCTACCAGTCCATGCTCGAAGACGCGATCGTCGCCGCCAAGGCCGGCGAAATCGGCCTCGCCCGCGAACGCAATGCGCTGAGCCCGCAAATCACCGTCGACGCGCCGATCATGATCCCGGAAAACTACGTGCCGGACCTCGCCGTCCGCATGGCCCTCTACCGCCGCATGAACGACGCCGAAGGCGCCGACGCCATCGAAGCCCTCGCCGCAGAAATGATCGACCGCTTCGGCCCCCTCCCCGGCCCGACGCAGAACCTGCTCAAACTCATCGAGATCAAGCGCCAGGCCATCGCCGCCCACATCGCCAAGATCGACGTCGGCGCAAAGGGCACGCTTGTCTCGTTCCACAACGACAGCTTCCCGGAACCCGCCGGCCTCTTCGCCTATATCGACCGCCTGAAAGGCACCGCCAAACTGCGCCCGGACAACAAGCTGGTGATCAACCGGGCATGGGGGACGCCGGAAGGGCGGCTCAACGGGCTGGTGCAGTTGACGAAGGGGCTGAGTGCTGTGGCGAAGAGAGCGAAGCGGGGGTGAACGATCCGACAGTATAATTTTTTGAAAGTGGTTATCCCGTCAGTTTCGGAGAGAACTTCTTTGGATTGGCGTCAAAGCGCGCCTTTTCATCAATCATAAATTGCTCATCTCTGAAAATCTTCTTCAGATATTCCTCTTGAGCAGACAGGGCTGCTCCAAGAACCAGAATCAAAGCGACAAAAATCGCTCCGATTATAAAACCAATCCATTCATCAATAAATTTAAAAAATGGACCTTCATCCTGCAATGTAATCATATTTTCTTCGGGCTGATAAAATGAAATTCGAAATGGCCCGCTCGAGGAGAATGTTTGAACATTATTTAAGAGTGCTGAAGAGATAAACTGACTCTTACCCCAAACAAATATAATTTCCCTGTCCCCCGGCTTCATGTTGGGTATTTTAAAATCGTTTGAACCTAGAACCGTCTGAGCTATGATGCCATCATCTCCGATGATTTTAGCATCAAAGATGGGAAAATCTTTGAACCGAATTCTTATATTATCTACCACCTTTGACGTATTATTTTCTAATTTTATCGTCATGAAGTCGTATAGGCCATCGACATTTGGAACACGTGTTGGTATGTCATTGCCTTCTTTTTGATTGATTTTATTTGAGGAATCTCCATCTTTAAGGGGTTTTTCTTGCCAATGCGAGAGTTCAAATTTCGCATCAATGACTTCATCGGGAGCTATAGCGCGCAAAATTGGTTGCAAATATGCGAGAATGATAGCTGAGAGGCCAGCAATCACCAGTGAGGTGACTATCCCTCCAAACCACTTCATTTAATCCCCTTTCGCAAACACAAGTGCCGTCAAACACCATACTGTAGTATCTCTGGGCTGAAGCGAAAAGCCACGATTCCGGGATTGCTGTGACAGTTTACTACATCCCCAAGCCTACAACCGCTCCCGCAACCGCACCATCAAATCCATCCGCTCATGCAAGATCGCCACGACCAGCGCAGGCGCATCAACGCGTGGCAGCGCGAACAAGAAATGGTGCTCGCACCGCGCCATCCGCAGCCCCGGATAGAGCACGCTCATGTCCCTGAACGCGCCTTGCTCGCTCACCACCGATGCAATGCCGCGCTCTAGTTTGGCGACATAGCTGCGGGCCTGCGCAACGCCCCATCGCTTGCGGGTATAGCGCACGATGCCCCGCAGATCGGCCTCTGCCGCCAGCGTCAGCACATAGGCTGCGCTCAAGCGCGGCTGTCCTCGGCCAGTTCCTCATCCACGATGGTGGCAAGGCTCTTGCTGGAAACCTTGCCCGATAAGCCCTCGGCGATCCTTTCACTAAGCAGGGACTTGAGTTCCTGCCACGCCTGATCGTCCTCCGCCGGGGCGGGAAACAGCCGCTCGATGGCGTATTGCCGGATCGTCTTGCCCTGCAGCGCCGCCAGCGCCTTCAGGCTCTGATGCTGCTGATCGGAAAGATCGATGGTCAGCCGACTCATGGAGCTACTCCTCTGCACAAACCCACATTATCACAAATGTGGGCGCCGGCCAGATAATGCTCCAATCGGGGTTGGGTACGCTACCCCTCCGTCATCGCTGCGCGATGCCACCTCCCCTGTCAGGGGAGGATCAAGCACCCCGCCATTTTCCTACATCACCCAAACCTGTCATAATCCCCGCGCTGCTCTCCGGGGCTGCTCTTTGACAGCGTCGATCAGCCTGAAAGTGACACATGGCGCAACGTGTCCACTTGTCACCTCATCGCACTTTTATGGCGATATTACAGTCTCTTACAGCCCGAATCTGTACGGCGCACGGTGTAACTTGTGTCACCCTGATTGCCCCTCTCCCCACGTGGGCAATCGCATCGAACTTCGGCAGCGCGAAGCTCTTCGTCGCGACAATCGTGTCCGCCGGCCGACCCCGTTCAGCCTTTGACGACCTGCACGGCCCACGTGTTCTTGTGCTTGTCCCAGTCGAGATCCGTGATCGGTTCATCGTGGATGATCTGCAGCATGACATCGGTGAAGCGCACGGCCTCGGAGAAGCCGACAGCCAGCAGGGCGAATGTCCGCTTGTGCTCATGGTCAGGACCGCCCGAGACGCGGGCATGCCAGGCGTTGCCCAGCGCACCATGCAGGGCGGCCAGATTGATCCGCCCCGGAGCGCTCCGGTCGAACCCCAGTTCGCCATAGTCATTTCCGAACTTGAATTTCTGGTCCGCGCGCATGTCGTAACCGCTGTTCTTGTGAATGAACAGCTGCTGGCTCTGGTTACGCCAGCCTTGCAGATAGAGATCATGATTCTGATAGATGAGTTCCACAGGATACTTGTCATCCATGATCTTGAAAGTGCTGTATCCTGTCTTCTTCGTCTTGGTCGGCTCACGCTTGCCGATGACGCCGTATTGATAATCGCACACCGTCGTCATGATCCCGATGATGTTTTTCTGGAAACAGACCGAATCGAACATCGCGTGGCTCTCCCTGAAATGGTGTACTGACATGTCCCGGATAGACCGGGATTACGGGGATTACGGTGACAGTTTACGTGATCGCCAACTCCCGACCCCTCACCCCACCGCCGCAATCACATCGATCTCCACCAGCAGCTCCGGCAGCGCCAGGCTCTTCACCTCGACAATCGTGTCCGCGGGCCAGGGCGGCGTGAAATAGGTGCGCCGCGCCTCCACGATCTTCGGGAAGTTCCCCATGTCCGTCAGATAGATCGTCACTTTGACGATCCGGCTGCGGTCGCTGCCGCCGGCGGCCAGCACGCGGTCGATATTGGCGAAAGTCTGCGCCAGCTGCGCGTCGAAATCACCCACGCCGACCAGCTCGCCCTCCGGGCTGAGCGCGGCCTGACCCGATAGGAACAGCAGGCCCCCCACCTGCCACCCCGGCGAAATCGCATAAGGCGCCAGCGGATCGGGATCCATGGTGATCACTTTGACGGTCATCGCGCAGTCACTCCCCCAAGGCATTCGCTCAATACCCGTATTCATGCACCAATCGCCGCCCCTGCGAAAGTTCTCGCAGAGATGCTCGCCAGGCGATTGCATGCGTCGATCCTGCCCCCCTGTGCTAAGCGCTGATCCCGAACGGAGAACCACGCTTGCCCGTCATCATCAGGACGACCCTCCTTGCCGCCAGCCTCGCGCTGTCCGGCTGCGCCACGATCCACCGCGAACCCTTCAACGAACGCCAGCAGGCCGAAGCCGTGATCCCCGGCATGCCGCAAGTGCGCTTCTGGGGTGATGAACCCGGCACCGCGCGGCTCATGGCGCCCTCGTTCAGTTCCGCCAGCGGCGAACGCTCGATGCTCGCGCTCTCGGGCGGATCGGACAACGGGGCCTATGGCGCGGGGCTGCTCGGCGGGTGGACCAAGTCCGGCACGCGGCCCGAATTCGCTGTAGTCACCGGGGTCAGCACCGGCGCGCTCATCGCGCCCTTCGCGTTCCTCGGCCCCGATCAGGATGCCACGCTGGAGACGCTCTTCACCACCATTTCCGCCAAGAACATCTACAAGAACCGCTTCCCCCTCGCGATCCCGTTCTCGCCCAGCATCGCCAGCACCAAACCGCTGGCGCGCATGATCGGCGAGGTCATGACCGATGCCCTGATCGACCGCATCGGCGCCGAGCACGCACGCGGGCGGCGGCTGTTCGTCGGCACCGCCAATCTCGATGCGCAGCGCATGGTGATCTGGAACATGGGCGCCATCGCCGCGAGCAAGGCGCCGGGGCGCTATGGCCTGTTCCGGCAAGTGCTCCTCGCCTCCTCGGCCATCCCCGCCTTCTTTGCGCCGGTGATGATCAAGGCCACGGTGAACGGGCGCGAGATCAGCGAGATGCATGTCGATGGCGGCACCACCGCGCAGATCCTCACCCTGCCGGATCAGGCGATCGTCGCGGGCAAGCTGCCGTCAGGGCTCAGCCAGCTGCGCATCTACATGATCGTGAACAACAAGCTGAACGGCGAGTTCCACCTCGTGAAGCCGCGTACTGTGCCCATCGCCAGCCAGGCCATCACGCTCAACATGCGCCGCTCGATGGCGAGCACGGTGAACCTCAGCTACCTCTACGCCAAGGCCCACGGCGTCGATTTCAACCTCACCTTCATCGACAAGGACTACCCGCGCTCCGAGAAGGGCCTGTTCGATACCGAGGTCATGCGCGCGCTGTTCGCCTATGGCCGCAAGCTTGGCGAGACCGGCACGTTCTGGGCCAAGCGCCCGCCCGATCAGGACGAATAGCCTTCACGCCGGCCCCTATGCTGCTTGTGCCAGCGCGGCCCTGCCCCGGATCACATCGGCGATCTTCTCCGCGATCATGATCGTCGGCGCGTTGGTGTTGCCGCCGATCAGCAGCGGGATGACCGAGGCGTCGACGACCCGCAGGCCATCGAGGCCGATGACCTTGCAGTCCTTGTCGACCACCGCCAGCGGATCGGCCTCCGTGCCCATCTTCGCCGTGCCGACGGGGTGGTAGATCGTCTCGCCCCGCGCCCGCACCCAGGCATCGATCTCGGCGTCCGACTGCACAGCCGGGCCCGGCCAGATCTCTTCGCCGCGATAAGGGGCAAACGCCTCCTGCATCGCGACTTCCCGCGCAATCCGGATGCCCTCGCGCACCACGCGGCGGTCTTCTTCGGTAGCAAGGAAATTGGCGAGGATCGCGGGATCGTCATAGGGATCGGCGCTCCTCAGGCCCACCGTGCCCCGGCTTTCCGGCCTGAGCTGGCAGACGTGGATGGTAAAGCCGTCGCGCTCCACCCGCACCTTGGCGTGTTCCTGCATGATCGCGATCACGAAATGCAGCTGCAGGTCCGGCCTGTCGAGATCGGGGCGCGATTTGAGGAAGGCGCCTGCTTCGAGGCCATTCTGCCGCCCGCCGCCCTTGCCGGTCAGCAGATAGTGCAGCCCCACCTTGTATTGCCGCCAGCCCCTGATCTGGTGGTAGAGCGAGACGGGCTGCGTCGTGGCCCAGTTGAGCGTGACGTCGAGGTGATCCTGCAGGTTCGCCCCCACACCCGGCAGCGCATGGACCGGCCGCACGCCCACCGCTTTGAGCTTCTCGGGATCGCCGATGCCGGAAAGCTGGAGTATCTGCGGCGACTGGAACGCGCCGGCACAGAGCAGGACCTCGCGGCTCGACTGCGCCGTCAGCACCGGCTTGCCCGGCCCGAGCGAGTATTCAACGCCCGCCGCGCGCCCGTTTGCTATCACGATGCGGTGCACGCGCGCGCCGGTCACTACCTGGAGGTTGCGCCGCGTGCCCATGATCGGCGTCAGGTATCCGCGCGCCGCCGACCAGCGCTGCCCGTCGTTGATGGTCAGCTGATAGCGGCCGAACCCTTCCTGGTTCGCGCCGTTGAAATCCTCGGTAAGGGGATGCCCCGCCTGCTGCCCGGCGGCGAGGAAGCTCTGGTAGAGCGGATGGGCCGATTGCTCGCCCCAGTTGACTTTCAGCGGGCCGCCCGCGCCGTGAAACTCACTCTCGCCCAGGCAATTGTCCTCGGCCTTGCGGAAATAAGGAAGGACATCGGCATAGGACCAGCCCTCCAGCCCGAGCTGCCGCCACTGATCATAATCGCGCGCATGGCCGCGCACATAGACCATGCCGTTGATCGCCGAGGAACCGCCCAGGCCCTTGCCGCGCGGATGCCACATGCGTCGGCCGTCCATGTGTGGCTCTGGCTCGCTCCAGAAGCCCCAGTTGTGCTTGCTCTTCTGCTTGATCAGCGTGCCGACACCCGCCGGCATACGCACCAGCACCGACGTGTTGGGGCCACCCGCCTCCAGCAGCAGCACGCGGACGTGCGGGTCTTCGGACAGCCGCGCGGCGAGCACTGCGCCTGCGCTGCCTGCCCCGATGACGATATAATCGAATTCGCCCTGCGCCATGTCGATGCCTCATCCCGAATGCCGGGTGCAAAGCACCATCGGCGTCTGGATGGGAGGCTAGTTAATCGAACGGTTAAAGGCAAGCCGCCCCTCAGACCGCCGATAGATAGATCCATGCAGGCACTTCCCCTTCCGGCGTCGCCACCCGTACCTCCCCGCGGCGATATTCAGCCCCCTCGAAGGTGTCGAGCCGGTCCCAATGGGCGGGGAGATCATCCGAAGTGAACAGATGAACTTCAATCGTATCGCCTACCTCATCGAGCACCAGCGCGGGATAGCCCAGAACCGCTCCCCACCCTGTTTCGACCAGTTGCCCCCGTATCGTGCCGGTTGTCCATATGCCGACAAGCTCTGCCAACTGGTGGTGGTTCACTCGCCCGGGCGCAAGCGTGCCGTATGTTGCAAGGCGGTTGTCGATGGTCATGCCAGCATTTTGCCTGACATTCATTCCGCAGCCAGGGCTGCGAAGGCATCGGCGGAGATCGGGCCCGAGCGCAGGAAGCCTTGGAACAAGTCGCAGCCCTCGTTCTGCAGGATCGCGAGTTGTCCCTGCGTCTCCACTCCTTCGGCGATCACCTTCAGCCCCAGCGCGCGCGCCATGGCCACCATCGCCGAAAGGATCGCCCGGTCGCGCGGGTCGGTCTCGATATCCACGACCAGCGAGCGGTCGAGCTTCAAGGCATCGAGCGGCAGCGCTTTCAATGCGCGAAAATTGGAGAAGCCGGTGCCGAAATCATCCAGCGCAACACTGACCCCAAGCGTGGCAAGCTCGCGCAGTGCGGCCGCGCAGGCCTCGAAGTCGGTGATGAGGGTCTGCTCGGTGATCTCGATGGTAAGCCGGTCGGCTGGAAAGGCGCTGGCTTCCAGCACCGCCTTTAGGCTCGCGGCAAAATCACCCACCGCAAAGTCCTCAGCCGTCACGTTGAGCGACAGCCGGAGCGGGGATGGCCAGCTTGCCGCCATGGTGAGCGCGCGCTTGCCGATATGCCGCGAAAGCTGCGCCACATGGTCGCCGCGATCGGCCACCGCAAACAAAGTTTCAGCGCAGATCCGCCCGAAACTCGGGTGCTCCCATCGCGCCAGTGCTTCAGCACCCGCCAGGGCGCCGCTCGCCACGTTGAACTGCGGCTGGAACAGAACCGCAATCTCGTCACGGTGGAGCGCGCCAAGGAGATCGCCTTCAAGGCTTGCGGCGCTGCGGCCGCGTGCCGGGTGGCTGCCGTCGGCCCAGAGCACACGCCGACCGCTGCGGCGCTGGAGATCGCCCGAGACCTGCTCGAGCCGGTCCAGGAGTGCGGCCCCCGCCTCGCCCGGCCGGCCGCGCAGCAGGGCCATGCGCGGCGCAAGGCTCAGTCGCTCGCCATCAACCACCAGTGGCCGCGCGATGGCCCTCCCAAGCGCTTCAGCCAGCCATTGCCACCGCTCGCGGCTCAGCGCAGAGCGGGAAGCAACAAAGAATGCTCCACCCGCAGCGCGCGCCACCATGGCCTGCGGGCCAAGTTCGTCGGCCACGAAGTCCCGCAGCCGCCGCGCGACTTCGACCAGCACCCGATCGCCGCCGGCCATGCCGTAGGCAAGGTTAACCGCCGGGAGCCGCTGCAGGCTTACCATCATCGCCTGCACGAAATCGCTGTCCCCGGCCCCATCGAGCCACAGCGCCGCACTTTCAAGCCCGGGAAGGCCGGTAAGGACATCGCGATCATCGCCGGGCAGGAGCATGGTTCCGTTCATCACTGTCGTCTTAGGCGATTGATCCGCCGAAATCATCCATCCTGTGCCATTTGGGATTGCACCGATTTGGGTCGCTTCATATCAGGTGCGCGGCAGATGACGGTTGCCGCACGGTGCGCGACGGACGAAGACTGCCACGCCGTACCCGAGGAGCGCCTTGATCAATGCCTGTTAGCCCCCGGCTGGCTTTGCTCGCCTCCCCCACCGACCGCGCGCAGGAGGCCGAGGCCGCGCTGATCGCGTCGCACGATTGGGTGCCGCTCGAAGAGGCAGACATCGTCGTCGTTCTCGGCGGTGACGGGTTCATGCTGCAAACCTTGCATCACATGCTGGATACGGGCCGGGTGATACCCGCCTACGGGCTCAATCTCGGCACCGTCGGCTTCCTGATGAACCGCCACAAGGCAAGTCGCCCCATCGCCGAACGCATTGCCAAGGCCCGCGGTGTCGCGGTTGCGCCGCTCTGGATGGAGGCCGTGACGCAGACTGGCGAGAAGTACTCCTCCTGGGCCATCAACGAAGTCTCGCTGCTGCGCGAAACGCGCCAGACGGCAAAGCTGGAAGTCTCGGTCAACGGCAAGGTGCGTATGCCGGAGCTTTCTTGCGACGGCGTGCTGGTTGCAACGCCGGCTGGATCGACTGCCTACAACCTTTCGGCCAATGGACCGATCCTGCCGCTCGGCAGTGCCATGCTGGCGCTGACGCCGATCAGCCCGTTCCGTCCCCGCCGCTGGCGCGGAGCGATCCTGCCGGAAAGCTGCCAAATCCTGTTTCGTTCGCTCGAGGCGGCCAAGCGCCCGGTCTCTGTGGTGGCGGACCAGAAGGAAGTACGCGATATATGCGAAGTGCGCGTGAGCGCGGCGCGCGATCACCGACTGACGCTCCTGTTCGACAAGGGCAAGAGCCTGGACGAGCGGATTTTTGCCGAACAGTTTCTCGTCTGAATTTGCCGGTCCATTTTTGGGCAATCAGGCGCTTGCCAAACCCGAAACGCCTGCTATTAGCGCGCTCCTGTCCCGGGCATCCGGGTCTGGTCCCTGATAGCTCAGCGGTAGAGCTCTCGACTGTTAATCGAGTGGTCGTAGGTTCGAATCCTACTCAGGGAGCCACCTTCTCGGACATTGGCATTTATTCTTGGATGCTGACAGCTCCCACCTGGCGTTAACCGAATCCCCTAAAAGGGAGTCGGGGGTGCGGTTCGCAACGGATCACCCATACACGATCAAACGCGGCTTCAAAGCCACCACATCTTTAAACCAGCAACAGTTGCACTTGCCCTCTTCATTGGCAACTTGCACTTGATGCATGGCTGTTATTGAACAACTGCCAGAAATCTCGCTACTGCAGCGTTTTGCGGTCCAACAGCCCATTCAACGCGTCCGATTGGGTCCGCTCGACCAAATTTACTCCAGGCACATAGAGGGCTTCCTCGCGAGCTCCTGAACGGGTCCGATGTTGTTCGTGACCGGATTGCAGCTGCCCCCAGTCGGTCGTCATCCGTTGGACCAACAGGGCTCGGGCCTTAAAGCCGGGTAGATCGTCCCACGGCGCCGATATGGGCTGAACTGCTTCCCTTGGCTCGGCGCAGTACAATGCCTCCACCAGTTCTGGTCGCTCCGTTTGGCTGGCATGGCGCGGCACCGACAGGATGAGCCAGTAGTTGTTCGCGATGATCGCTGGCGCCAACCAAGCAGTGCTCCACCTCCATCTAGCGCCGTTCACCCCGCACTTGGCGTCTTTCGCGATCGATGTGGTTGCGGACAAGCAGACGCGCGGAAAGAGCCATCAAGCCCTTTCCGCGCGGCTGTTGTGCAGAACGAAAGGCTGCAAGCCTGATCGGCGCGGCATCCCTTGGGAAGCCGCGCCGATCCTTGCTTGATCAGATCAGCACCAGGTCGGACGCGATGATCGCGTGGTTGTTGTCGAGGATGATCTCGAATTCGGCGGTGGTGTTGGTGCCGCTGATGTTGCCGAACAGCGCCACCTTGCCATTGTCGGTGCCCACCCGCAGCTGGCCGAGGCCGGTGAAGGCCGCACTGCCGATGAAGGTGAAGTTCTGGATCCCGGCGATGTTGGCATTGGCGTCGATGCCTGAGAGGTCGATCAGGTCGCCGGTGGCAAAATCAGCGATGCGATCGGCCAGCGTGCCCACGCGGCTTTCGGTCAGGGTGCGGAACACGAAGCGGTCGTCGCCGCCGCCACCGGCGAGCAGGTCTGCACCCACACCGCCGAACATCGTGTCATTGCCCGCGCTGCCGGTGATCGTGTCGTTGCCCGCACCGCCATCGATCGAGCCGATGTTGGTGAGCGTCACCCCGGCAAGGTTCAGCGTGTCGGCCGCCGTGCCGCCGAGGATGCGCGCGCCTGTCTGCCCGCTGGCATCGATCACCTCGATGTTGGTCCAGGCGGTGGTGGTCAGCGCAACGTTGTCGGCGGTAATGCGGACCGTGTCGGTGCCGGTGCCGCCATTGATCGTGTCCTTGCCCGAGGTCAGGCCGATCAGGAACACGTCGTCGCCGTCGCCGCCGTTGAGGTTGTCGTTGCCGGTCCCGCCGTCGATCGTGTCATCGCCCACGCTGCCGGTGATCGTATCGGCACCCGCACCACCGGAGATCCGCTCGATGCCGGTGAGCGTGGCGCCCGAGAGGTCGATCGCATCGGCGGCGGTGCTGCCGACCAGGGTCACCCCGGCAAAGCCGCCCGACGAGAGCACTTCGACATTGGTGATCGCAGCGGCGTAGAAGGCCACCCCGTCGGCCGCGGCCACGACCGTGTCGTTGCCGGTGCCGCCGTCGATCGTGTCGCGGCCCGCGGTGGCCCCGATGATGAAGGTGTCGTCGTCGCCGTCACCGAACATCGTGTCGTTGCCGGTGCCGCCGGTGATCGTGTCGTTGCCGGCCCCGCCGCGCAGTTCGTCGTTGCCGGTGCCGCCGGTGAGGGTGTCATTGCCCGCTCCGCCGCGCACGATGTCGTTGCCGGTCCCGCCATCGACCGTGTCGTTGCCGTCATTGGCATCGAGGGTGTCGTTGCCGGTCCCGCCGAGGATCGTGTCATCGCCGGTGCTGCCGGTGAGGGTGTCGTTGCCGTTGCTGCCATTGATCAAGGTGATCCCGCTCAGCGTCACGCCGCTGAAGTCGAGCGTATCGCCCGCATTGGTCCCCTCGATCAGGACAGTGCTGAACCCGCCGCTCGAGATCGTCTCGATACCCGAGATCGCCGACAGGCCGATCACCGTGCCGTTCGCGGTCGCGCGGATGGTGTCGATGCCGAGACCGCCGCTGACCGTGTCGTACCCGCTGAGCGGATCGACGAGGATCACGTCGTTGCCCGCGCCGAGGCTGATGACATCGTTGCCGCCCAGCAGGTTGACCGTCCAGTTGGCGTTCGCCGCCGAGGTGAAGGTGTCGGCCCTCGCCGTGCCGGTGTAGGTCTGCGAGGCGAAGGCATTGAACACCAAGCTTTTGCTCGCCGCAGTCAGACCACCGAGACCGTCGCTCACCTGATACGACAGCGTCATCGTGCCGGTGAAGCCCGAGTTCGGCGTGATCGTGAAGGTGCCGTTGCCGTTGTCGGTCACCGTCCCGTTCGAGGCGGTGAGATTGGCAACGCTCAGCGTATCGCCGTTGGCATCGGTGTAGCCCGCGAGCAGGGCCGAGGCGTTCACCGTGTAGGTGGTCTGCTGCAGCCCGTTCGCCAGCGTCGCGGCCGTGCCCGTCAGCTTCGGCGCATCGTTGTAGTACTGCTTGATGAGCTGGAGCTGGCCGCCCTCGACGAGGGTGGCGGCGTTGGGGCCGGTGGCTGCGGCGTGGTTCTGGGTGGTGAGCAGGAACGCCTTGTGGTGCGCGTCGCCGAAGGTTGCGGTGACGTCGATGACGCCCGAGCTTTCCTCGTCCTGGGTGCGGAAGTCCGCCCCGCCGAGGAGGAAGCGCGCCGGATCGTGCTGGGCGAGCTGGGTCAGCGTATCCGTGACCGGATCATACTGCCACACCTTGCCGAGGTGGGCGTTGTTGCCCACGTCTTCCTGCAGGATCACCTTGCCCTGGAAGTCGACGGTGATGTTGTCCAGCATCTGCTGGCCTTCGGTGCCATCGAGAACTGCGGTGATCGTGCCGCCCAGTTCAGGCTGGCTGATGTCGGTGAAGGTGAACTGGTAGAGCCGCGAGGGCGAACCGAAGCTGTTCGTCGTCACGAAGTAGCCGCGCGCCGGGTTGGTCGGATCCCAGGCGATGTCCTCGGGGCGCAGGAAGCTGGTGACGCCCGCCGCCTCGCTCGCCGCATCGAGCTGCGCGCCGGTCTGGTTCCGCACGTCGCCCAGATCGACAAGGCTGAACGTGCCGCCCGGGATGGCGGTGTTCGATTCGTTGTTGTTGTTCGTCAGGTTGTCGAGGTTGGCAACCTTGATGCCATAGAGCTTGCCGCCAGCGAGGCCCGCCTTCTCCACCGCATTGCCGGTCGCCTGCTTGGTGCCGACGTAGACGTAGACCTGGCCGTTCTGGCCGTCGTCGGTCCCCATCACGATCGTCTTGTTCTGCGTCGCGAACCCGTTGGCGACCGCGTTCTCATGGCTGAACTTGCCCAGCGCGGAGAGGTCGTAGGCCGTGCCGGCTTCCGAACCGGTGACCACGACGCCCATCACCTTGCCTTCGACACCGCTTTCCTCGCCGGTGAGGAAGATCTTGTCCTGCGTGCCAAGGCCCGTCGCCGCGTTGTAGAAGGCGTTCTGCGGGGCAAGGTCGGCCGAGCAGAAGCGGCTGAGCGCGGTGGTCGAGACCTGCCAGGTGCCCGAGGCGGCATCCCAGATCTTGAGCGTCTTGATCGCGTCCTCGCCCGAGATCACCTCGAGCGTGGTCTTGTCGATGACCAGCTGCGAGACATAAGTGCCGATAGCGCCATGATCGCGCACTGTGCCCCGGTTGCCGGCGAGTTCGTGGCCGACAAGGACGGTGACCGTGCCGTCGCCATTGTCGAACATGCCAAGGCCGTCGGGGATCCCGCCGAACAGGTAGGTGCCGCCGCTGGTCTTGCTGGTGGCATCGCCGGTGGTGATGATCGCCTGAACCGTGACGCCCGCATTGGTCGAGACGAGATACGGCGTCTGGCTCGAACGCGTGTCGGCCACGTCGGTGACGGTGACGCTGAGCGTCTGCGTGTCGGTGGCCGTGCCGTCGCTCGACGAGACGATCACCTCATAGACGTTGTTGCTGCCGGCATCGGCCGCGCGCTCGAAGTTGGGCGCCTTCCTGAACGAGAGCGCACCCGTCGCAGCATCGATCTGGAACAGCGCGGCATCCGCACCGCCGGTGATCGCATACGTCAGCGTTGTACCGGCATCCGGATCGGTTGCCGTGACGGTGGTCACCGCCGCCACGTTCTCGGCAATCGAGAGCGAAGCCGTATCCCCGCCGCCGTTCGAGGTGATCGCGGGCGCCTCGTTCACATTGGTCACCGAGATCGCCACGTCCTGCTCGGTCGTGTTGGTGCCGTTCGAGGCAACCACACGCACGTCGTAGACGTTGTTGGCACCGCCGTCGGCCGGGGCTTCGAAGTTCGGCGCGTTCTTGAAGGTGACGACACCCGTGCTGCTCACATCGAACAGCGCCGCGTCGGCGCCCGTGAGCGAGTAGGTGATCGTGCCGGTGAGGCCGGTCGACTTGCCAAGGTAGGCCGTGCCGGTGTCGTTCTCCGCGAACGCGGCAGCGGCATCATCCAGCAGGTAGTCGCCCACCAGAACCGTGTCGCTGCGCACCGCCTGGTTCTGGATGCGCGTGTCGAGCGCCTGCACGGTATCCGCTTCGTTGTAGGCAGTGGCCCTGGTGCCGTAGCGCTCCGAGAAGTACTCCGCGAAGGCCTGCTGTTCGCCGATCGCGTTGGCCGGAACCACCGCCGGATCGGTGAAGTTCAGCGAAGAGCTGACCGGGGCCGAGACCGTGCCATCGTTCAGCAGGTAGCGGAAGTTGGTCGCGTTCGACTTGACCAGATAGCCGTCGCCGCCGTTGGCCGTGAAGTTGAGCGCAACCACCGAGATGAGCGAGGGCGCACCGGCAACCACCACGCCGTTGTCAGCAACCACTGCCGTGATGTCGCCCAGTTCGTTGACGAGGACCACGTCCTGCACACGGGCACCGGCCGCCTTGGTCGGATCGTACGAGAAGCGCACGCCGCCGATCTGGATGAAGCCGCCGTTGTTGGGCGCCAGCGCGTTGGGCGAATTGAGGATGTTGAGCAGACCCTGCGCGGTCGTGTCGAACACCATGAGCTTGTTGTCGAAGCGCAGCGCGTTCTCGACATCGAGCTGGCTCACCTCGCCGCCCACCGCCGGGGCCACCTTGGTGACCGTGCCGTCGGCATTGTTGACGATCGTGCCGATCTGCGCGCGGATGCCGCCGCCGTTCTTGATCGAGACGATCGCGTGTTCGCTGGTCAGGCCCAGTGCATCGCGCGCCACATCGGCGTTGGCATCGGCCGAGACGTTGCCGAGGTTGGTCTCCTGGTTGCGAACCTGGATCCGCTCGCCTTCGAGGTAGACGTTCGAGTAGCCGTAGATGTTGCCATCCTTGGCCTCGATCACCGCGTCGACCGCATCGGTGAGCTGCTTGACAGCGTTGCCGCGGGTTCCGGCGGCAAAGGCGCTGTCGGAGAGGTCGCCGTCAAGATCATTCCATGCCGCGGCAACGTTGGCAGCGGTCGAGGCATAGGCCCCGTTGATGCCCGCATTGTTCGTCACGCTGTCGAGCAGGATGTCCCCGTTCTCGTCGAAATCGACCACGAGCCGGCCAAGATAGGTATACTCGTTGTCGGTGTTGACGATCAGTGTGGTCTTGCCGTCCGCATCGCTCATCACCAGCGGATAGGTATCGGCAAAGTCCGCGGCGTGGCCCGGGAAGTTCACCGCAACGTCATCGGCATCGCCAAGCCGCGTGTTGGAACCCGCCGCCAGGATGATGTCCACACCCTTGAGCAGCGGCGCAAGCTGCTTCTCGAAGGTGATCTGCTGCAGGTGGCTGAGCAGCACGATCTTGTTGACACCCTGCGCGCGAAGGTCGTCGATGACCGGCTGCAGCTGCGCTGCCAGCAGCGCCATGTTGTTGGTCTCGCCGTTCGCACCGGGGCCGAACGGGAAGCCGAGGATCTCTGCGCCCGTGGGCGAGGAGATCGATTCGAGGATCTGCGTGGTCACGCCGACCAGACCGATCGTCTGGCCGCCCTCGTTGATCACCGCCGAAGGCGCGATGCGGCCCTTGAGATCCTGTGCTTCCTCGTTCGCCAGCGTGCCCGTGCCCACCGTCTGCGTGAAGCGGCCGTTGAGCGGATCCGCCGTGAAGCCGGCCGGCGCCAGCACCAGGTTGGCCGAAATCGAGGCATAGTTCGCGCCGACCCAGCCCGAACCCGGCGCGATCGAGGAGAGATAGACGTTCGAGCCCAGATCCCACTCATGGTTGCCGATGCCCGAAGCCTCGACACCGATCAGGTTGTGGATCGCGGTATCGACCACACCCGGTGCCGGCGTCGTGCCCGCCGCCGTCGAAATGGTCGAACCTGTGACACGGTTGATCACCGGGATCAACGAAGGATCGGTGCCGGCTGCCAGGAACGGACCCGGCAGGAACGTGTCACCACCCGCCAGCGTGATCGAGTTGGCGAACGCGTCCTCGAACCTGCCGGCCAGCGCGGCCAGATAGGGCGCCGTCTCCGGCGCCAGCGTGCCCGCCTCACCGTCCGAAAGATGCAGCAGCTGCAGCGTGTAGCGCTCGACCACGTTGGTTACCGTGATCGCCAGCGCCTGACTGTCGCTGGCGACTCCGTCACTCGTGTTTACGACCACGTCGTAGACGTTGTTCCCGCCCGCATCGACCGGCGCCTCGAAGTTCGGCGCGTTCTTGAACGTCACCACACCCGTGCTCGCGTCGATGTTGAACAGAGTGGCATCGGTCCCGCTCAGCGAATAGACCAGCGTCGTTCCGGCATTGGCGTCGGTCGCCTCCACCGTGATGACGGTGGTGCTGTTCTCCGCAATCAGGATCGATGCCGTATCGCCGCCGCCGTTCGACGTGATCACAGGGGCTGCGTTGAGGAGGCTGATGCCGGGCGAGCCGCTTTCGGTCGTGTCGCCGGGGGCGATGAAGGCGCCGTTGGTACCGGCGGAGCTGAGCTGGGTGATCGCCGTGTGGTCAAGCCCGGCGGCGTTGTCGAAGGTGCGCAGCGGGGCGATCGTGGTCGAGGCGCCGAAGGTGACCCTTGCCTGGACGTTGCCGGCAGCGTCGAAGATGGCAACGCCGTCACCACCGGTCGAAAGCCCGAGGCCTGCGCCCGAATATGTGCCGATCTGCAGACCTGCAGGCTTGGTGCCGCCAAACCACGTGTTGATGAAGGTCTGGATGACGGTTGCGGCATTCTGGGTGCCGCCGATCTCGAGGAAGATCGCGGATTCGCCGGCAGCCAGTGACGTGACCCCGCTGAGCGTCGCGGCGTTGGCAAAGGCGAACGAGTTGTCGTCCATCTTCCAGCCGGTGATGTCGACCACGCTGCTGCCGGTGTTGGTGATTTCGAACCAGTCCGAACCGACAGGGCCGTTGCCGCTCGACCACGGGGCCACTTCGGTGATGCGGACCGGCTCGACGACGTCGTTGACGGTCAGCGTAAAGCCGACGCTGGCGTCCGGCGTGTTGCCGATGGTGGTGTCATCAACCGTGACGGTAACCGCGTAAGACGACTTCGCTTCGTAGTTCAGCTGAGTGCCGGCCTTGAGGTAAAGACCGGTCGCATCGACTTCGAAGAATGCCGCGTCGGCGCCGGTCAGGGCGAGGGTGTTCGTGCCAAGGCCGTCATCGGTGACGAGCACGTTGGCGACCTTCACGCGGGCAGCCGTGCTGGTGTTTTCGGCCAGCTGGGTAATCTCGCTCGAAAGACCGATCGCGGTGGGCGCCGTGTTGACCGGCGCGGCGATACCACCGGCGGTGCCGGGCGAACCGATCTCGTTGGCATCGTTCGCGGCTGCGAAGGCGCCGTTGACGCCAACGGTGCTCAGCGTGCTGACAGTGGCGGTGACCGCCGAGTTGTCGAACGAGCGGAACGGTGCAGCCGTGGTCGCGGCGCCGAAGCTGACGCGGGCCTGCTCGACGCCAGACGCGTTGAACACGGCGACGCCATCGCCACCGGTGCCGAGGCCGACGCCGCTGCCGGTGTAAGTGCCGATCTGCAGGTTCGCGGGCTTGGTGCCATTGAACCAGGTCTGCACGAAGTTGGCGATCGTGGTGGTTGGCGTGGCGGTTTCGAGGAAGATCACCGATTCGCCGGGCGCAAGCGTGGTCACGCCGTTCAGCGCCACCGAGCTACCGAATGCGAACGAGCTGTCGTCCATCTTCCAGCCAGTGAGGTCGATGGCAGTGTTGCCGGTGTTGGTCAGCTCGAACCAGTCGGCGCCGACGGAGGCGATCCCGCTCGACCACGGCGCGGCTTCGGTGATCGCGACCGAGCCGGCAGCGCCTTCGTTGACAACGTTGGTGACGTTCAGCGTGTAGGCCACGCTGGCGTCCGGGTTGGCGGTGGAGCTGGGATCGTCGACGTTGACGGTGACCGAGTAGCTGGTCTTGGTCTCGTAGTCGATCGTCGTGCCGGCCTTGATATAGAGGCCGCTGGAATCCGCCTCGAACAAGGCGGCGTCGGCGCCGCTGACGGTGAAGTTGTTGGTGCCGATGCCGTCATCGGTCAAGTTGATGTCGGCGACCTTGAGGCGGGCGCCGGTGTTGGTGTTTTCGACAATAGGGGTGCGTGCATTCGCCAGCGCAATGCCGGTCGGCGGGGTGTTGACCTCCGAGGCAGGCCTGTAGACCCAGAGCTGCGGATGGTTGAAGTCGCCGCCGCCTTCCTCGCTCACGATGTAGATCGTGCCGTCAGGTCCAACGGTGATGCCTTCGACGGTCATCGCCTGAATGTTGAGGCCGGTAGGCGTGACCGGGGCCTGCAGCGTGAGCGAACTCAGCACGTTGCCCGCGCGGTCAACCTCAACGACTTTGCCCGATTCCTGGCTGAGGATCAGCAGGTTGCCCTGATCAGTGGTGCCGAAGTACTTCGAATTGCTCGACAGCGCATAGACGTCCGACATGTCGGCCAGTCCGGCGAGCGCGGGGTCGAACAGGTTCGTGCTGAGCACCGTGGTCGAAGAGCCGTTGGTCGCGGTGCCGGCGGCGAAATCGATATTGGTCTGGAAGATGCCCTGCGGCTGCAGTTCCTTGACGACGATGAACCCGCCGGTCTGCGGATCGTAGCTGAGGCCCTCGTTGCCGATGTTGCCGATATCGGTGCCCAGATCGACCGTCTGCGCATTGGCGCGCGTCAGCGTTGTGCCGGCTGCGTAGGTGAACTTGACGACCTGGCGGTAACGCTCCTCGGTAAACACGAACTGGCCGTTGCCGACGTACGTGATGCCTTCGATGTCATAGAATTCGGTGCCTTGCGGGCTGCTGCCGGTCGCGAGCGTCATCGTGCTGATCAGCGCGCCGGTCAGGCTGACTTCGGTGACCGAGGTGCCGCCGTCGCCAACGACGAACAGCGTGTTGGTGTCCCAGTTGTAGGTGACGCCGGAAGCTTCCTGGCCAAGCAGGTTGCCGCTCGGTGCGGTCGTGCGGGTCGGTTCGGGCAGGTCGTATTGAGCAACGCGGACGTAGTTCGAAAGATCGATCGACATTTTGTTCTCCGAAGCACCGACACCACGAAAGTGGCCGCAAAGATGAATCCTCAACAATGTTGATGAACGACTGTAACTGATGTGCTCCGGGGCAGATCAAATGGGCGCAAAGGACCCAGCCCGAAAAACCTAAGTTTTCGGGATCATCGATCCTGCAAGAGAACTAAATAAACTGCCCCGGGGCGCAGCAAAGAATCGCTCCCCGGGATTTGGATACTGTCGCTGCGTGTCAGCGAGGTTACATTTTTCGTTAACCCGCCTTAGGTGAACGCACGGGTGCGGCACGGTCCGCATCCGGTTTTACCACAGCAGGCTGCGGCGGCGTTGCTGGCGCTGCAGACGGCGCAGGAACGCATGGCCGCGCAACGGCCACTTCGCTGTCTATCTGGACGCTATGGGTACCGAGCGAGTCGGCCAACTCGGTGACATTGCCGTAATCGCTGCTGATCACCGGTTCGACCGCATTGCGCGCCAGCACCCGCCGGACCCGGCGCTGTCAGGCGGTGTTGTCCTTCAGGTTCGCGGGCGGCGGGTCGATTGCGCCGAGCAGGGTGGCGGCGCCGCGCTGTCGTTCATGATCAGCAAGGTCTTTGCTAGGGTCCAAACTCAATCAGGGCACGTTCGAGGTTTGAGGCAAAACGGCTCAGTGCAAGGAGGAAAGGCGCAGGGATATGTCGATATCTCAAGCCTTTCCGACGCAGCAATGGGCCGTTTTGGTCAAACCCCTCCGGGGCGTCCAAATGGCTTCCATCTCAGCCAAACCGGCCCTTGCAAAGGCAACCAGCCTTCGCTGCGGTCCGCTTCGGCCGATATGTTCGCCATTTGGACGCCTCGAACGTGCCCTGATTGAGTTTGGACCCTGGGCAAGACAATCCGCAGCATCCAAACATTCGCGAACGCTTATTGTCCCGTTTCGAAAATGTCGGTTGACTGCCAAGCGAGTCGGGGGCCATTAACCCACAAAAGACGGGCCGCTCAAAATTCAATAAGCATCAATGCTTGCTTACCGAATTGGGGGTTCGATGACTGGCGTGTTGACTCGCTTGACCGTAGCGTTTGTAGGCCTTTGCGCCTCGACTTCGGCTATGGCGCAATCCCAAGTTTCTACTTCTGGTGCCGCCGCGCAGGAGGCTTCAAGGGAGAGCGTGGTCGGGCGCGCGCAGATCGAACAGAGTGTACCTCCAAAGGACATTCCCCGCAAAACCCAGGTCCGGGTCGATACCAGAGGCGCTGTCACGCAGTTGCCCTGCGCCCTGTCGGATTCCGACATCAATGTCACGATTTCTTCGCTTGTGCTTGAAAAGCCCGATGGATCGGCATTGCCTGCCGAACTGCTGACGTTGCTTGCGGGTGTCGATACGGACTTGCGCGGCGAAGCCAAGCTCAGCGTCGTCTGCAAGATACGCGATAGGATCAATGAACGTCTGGCGGAGGCTGGCTATATCGCGCTGGCCCAGATTCCGGCCCAGAAGATCGCCGATGGCGTGCTGAAGATCCAGGTCGTCACCGCCCATATCATCGAAGTGCGCGTGGTTGGCGAACCAGGCTCGTTCCGGAAGCAACTGGAAAAGGCAATCGAGCGCATTCGGTCGATCGATCCGCTGAACCGGCGCGACGCCGTGCAGGAGTTGCTGCGTGTTGGCGACATTCCCGGTCTCGATGTCAACCTGACCCTGAGTTCGGCCAATGCTGCACCGGGCGAAATGATCGGAACGCTCAGTGTCGTCACGCAGCGGCATTCGCTTCTGGTCAATGTCCAGAATTACGGCTCCCGCCAGCTGGGGCGCTGGATCGGCTCGATCCGTGGCGAGGTCTACGGGCTGACCGGCCGTGCCGATCGGACATTCGTTGCCTTCTCCAACTCGGCGGATGTCAAGGAGATCCGGGTCCTGCAGGCTGGACACGATTTTGCGCTCAACGACGCCGGTCTGCGGCTCGGTGTGCGGACGAGCCTTGCATGGTCCCGTCCGGATATCCCCAAGCTGGACTTGCGGTCACGGTCGGTCATCATCGGCCTCGATGTGAGCCAATCGCTGGTTCGCAACCTCACGCAGACCGTCGTCGCTACTGGTGGGTTCGAGTTGCTCGATCAGCAAGCCCAGATCTATGCATCGGGCAACCGCATCCCGTTCTCGCTCGACAAGATCCGGGTGCTGTTCGGCCGGGTGGATGGCGATTTCCGCTTCATGAGCGGCGACAGGGAGTGGATGCGCGCGACCGGTTCGCTCGAATTGCGCAAAGGCATCGGCTTTCTTGGTGCGACCAAGATTGGCCAAGTCACCGGACGCGGAGCGCCATCGCGTCTTTTCGGCGATCCTCAGGCCTTCGTGATCAGGGGCGAGGCAAACCTTGATATCAACCCGGTTGGCGCCTTCCATCTGGGGCTCAATGGTTTTGGCCAGTGGTCCAACCACCCGTTGCTGAACCTCGAAGAGTTCTCCCTCGGGAATTACACGCGTGGCCGCGGCTATGATCCGGGATCGAGCGGCGGCGACCGCGCTTATGGCTTTACGGTGGAGCCGCGCATCGCTCTGCCCATCCCCAAAGTGCGGGTTGAGGCTTCCGGGTTCTATGACTGGGTCCGTGTCCAGAACATCGATCCCGGCACAGCCGTTCCCAAGCAGACTTTGCGGTCGGTGGGTGGCGGCCTGCGCTTCATTCTGCCGCAGCGTCTCGTGGTCGATGTGACATTCGCCCATCCGCTCGACAAGCTCCTGTCAACGGACGCGGCCAAGCCATCGAACCGCGTGCTCGTTTCGCTCACGTCCAAATTCTTTTGAAGGGGAGCGGTAGCATGACCCTCGTCCGTAATCCGCGCCTCGCTGCAGCTGGCCGCGCCCGCCGCTTTGGCTTGCTCGCCACAACCGCACTCGTCGGAGTCAGCCTGAATCTGGCTGCCCCAGCGCTGGCACAGACACTGCCGATCCCGACCGGGGCGGAGGTGATCGCCGGCAGCGGTGAATGGAATAATGGTGGTGCCAAGATCACCACTCCCGCCGCCAACCTGCGGACTGTGGACCTGCTTGCCAAAAGCAGGATCATCGATTTCACCAGCTACAACATCGACAACGCCACAGTGAATTACATCTCGACCGGCGGTGGTACCAGCCTCGTCGCGGCCAATCGTGTGGTCACGGCGGGCGTATCGAGCATTAGCAGCACCGGCAGGATCACTGCAGACCCGAATATCTCGGTATGGCTGATCAATCAGGACGGCATCACGTTCAACGGCACCGCGACGCTGACCGGCGGCAGCCTCATGCTGTCGACGCTCGACTTCACAGGGCCCGTCAACCCAGCATTTCGGACCGCCTTCGAGACGACCGCAAACACGGCGGCCATCTCGTTTTCGGGTTCCAGCACCGATCCGATCAAGATCGGCGGCGCAGGGCTCAGCGTTTCCGGTTCGATCGTGGTGATCGGACAGGACATCACCAACACGGCGGCCGTTACGTCAACCGGTGGGTCTGTCGTGATGATCGCAGGCAGCGACGTCACCTTCACGGCTGGCCTCGGCAATCCCTTGAGCTTCACCGTTAATGCCGGCACCAACCTCGGCCAGGCCGCTGTCAGCGTCAACGGGGATGTGACCGGTCAATCTGTTCTGATTGCGGGCGGGCTCAAGGCGAATCTGACCGCCGCCCTGCTCAACGTCGACGCCAATGCCACGCTCACCGCATCGCAGGCAAACGGCACCGTCACACTGGCAACCGCCACGACGACGGTCGGCACAAACACCGTCTCGATCACCAACGGCGCCAATGCGGCGCCTTCCATCCTGGTCAACGGCAGTCTGGCCGCGGCCGGCGCATCCGCTGATGTGATCGTCAATTCGGCTGCGGGCGTCACTCTGGCGAATGACGTGACCGCAGGGCGCGATTTCACCGCGACCGGCAAGACCGTTACCTTGGGTGCTGCAGCTGCGGCCGTAGACCAAAGCGCAGGTCGCAACGTCACCATCAATGCCACGACCGGTGCCATCACCGGGCTCGGCACGCTGACGCTTGCGTCTGACACGGGCGGAAGCGGCGCGGCTGATCTGGTGCTGAAGGCCGACGCAGGCAAAGTCGATTTCGGTGCGGACACGCTGCTGCAAGCTGGTCTTACAGGTTCGAATCCGCTCGAACGTAGTGCAGTGCGGATCACCAGTGCGCCGACCATCACCCTCGGCGATGTCATCGGATCGACGCTGGTTACCGGCGCCGGCACGGCCCTTCAGGCCACGGGCGCGATCACGACGGGCGATGTCACCGTTGATCAGGCTCTCACCATCACATCCACTGGCGGTTCGATATCCACCGGCGCCCTCACCGTGGGCAATGCCAATGCCGCGGTTCTGCTCTCGGCCGCTGGCGCAACCAGTGACATTTCGTCTTCGGGAACTATCGCCACCAACGGCGGCAACGTGCTGCTGTCCGCCGAACGCGACATTGGCATTGTCGACGTCGCGACCGTGCCTGTAGGCGCTCCCACCCCGACCGGCTCAGTCGGCCTTCTGGCCGGGGGCAAGATAACCGGCGGCGCGCTTGGTGCGGGAGTCGATATTGCGGCCCGTGGCGGAACAGGCGTAGCGATCACCTCGGCGACCGCTGGCGACGATATCGACCTCGTCGCGGTGAACGGCAATCTCTCGCTTGGCACCGGCAGTGCGCAGGGAACCGGTGCTACGACAACCCGCGTGACGTTCACCGGCACGCCGGGCACGACCGCCGCGCTTGCTGTGGTGGCTGGCGAAGACGCCCAGTTGGGCGGCTCGACGATCCGGCTGCGTTCGGCGGCGGGTGACATCACCTCGGCCACCAGCCTGACAACGCTGGGCGGCGATGTGCTGGTCAATGCGTCGAACGATGTCTCGCTCACCACGGTGACGACCACCGGCGGCAGCATTGCCGTGCGCGCCGGGCGCGATGTGACGAAGGCAACCACACTCAAGTCCAACAGCGAAGACGTGACCGTGCGCGCGGGGCGCAATGCGGCGCTCGGCACGCTGACCGCGCTTGATGACATCGACCTCAATATCACCGGGAACCTCACGTTCACCAGGCTGGCGCTGACCGGCGGAACCGATGGCACACGCTTTGCCGATGTGACCTCGGGCAGCGCCGGGGCTGTGGGCGGGGTGACGTTCACCACGCCCGATGACGCGGCACTGGCAGCAGCCAATGTTGTACGCGTGAAGGCCGGATCGGTCGGCACGCCGGGGGCGGCATCGAATGCGCTGATCGTCTCGGATGCCGCGGGCAACCCGGCGTCGGGCGCCTTCAGCTTCACCGCCGACAAGGGCGATATCCGCATCGGCACCGCGACGGCTGACGGCACTATCGGCGTCACGGCAACCCTCGGCTCGGTCACCGGCCTTGCCGACGGCTACGCCGCTCCCACCGGCGGTGATATTGCCGCTGACGGACGCACGGTGCTGCTCGATGTAGGTTCGGGCTCGTTCGGGGCCATCACTGCAAAGACAGTGACCCAGATCACCACGCCGACGATCCTGCGCGCAAGCTCGATCACCGCCGATACGATCAACCTTGTCGCATCCAACACGCTCGACCTCGGCACCGTGCGCACGGCAGGCACGCTGACGCTGCGGACAACCGATGGCACCGCCGCGAGCGGCACGGCGCTGGAGATCATCAATCCGGCAACGAAGCTGGCTCCCGGCTTCGGCGCGGCGACGCTGACGGCCACGCCTGCCAATGCAACGATCACGGTGAACGCTGTCGGCGGCGTCGCGCAGCTTGGCACCCTGACTGCAGGCACCGGTGCGGATCCTGATCCGACCACCGGTGCGGCAGGTCAGATCACAGTCAACGCCGGGGCGCTGACCATCACCACCGCGCT
>NZ_JAIEPN010000162.1 GCF_019748365.1 Novosphingobium sp. | reverse complement strand
ATGGGGCTTTTTATTCAACCCAACTGGCCCCTTTTTAAACCGGTGCCTGGCCCGTTTTTATCCCGGTGTTGACAGCGATTTTCGCGCCCCTGATGTGCTGCGCTTCGGCCTCACCCCGCTCTATCTGCGCTACGTCGATGTCTATGACGCGGTCGAAAGGCTGCGGCACATTTGCGCAACCCGGGCTTGGGACAAGCCGCACTATCGCGAACGCGCAGCAGTGACCTGAATCGGAGCTTCGTGATGACCGAACATGCCGTTGATCCCCGCGACAAGCTTCTCGGACGGTCCAACGTTTCCGCTACCCCGGCCTTGCAGGCGTTCTACGCGGAGCTTGGCCGGCACAACGCGGACGCCTTTTGGAACCGCGCCAATGCCATCGAGCCATGGGAGCCGGTGACCCGCTACGCCCCGACGCTGTGGAAGTACCAGACCATGCGTTCGCTCTGCATGCAGGCGATTGATCTGGTGCGGCCGGAAGATGCCGGACGGCGGGTCGTCGCGCTGCTCAACGATTCGCAGGCGGGCCGTGACAATACCGCCGTCGTGGGCTGGCTGTTCAGCGGCCTGCAAGCGATGAAGCCGGGCGAGATCACACCGGCCCACAGGCACACCGCATCGGCACATCGCTTCATCATGGAAGGGGCCGGCGCCTACACCGTGGTCGACGGGCATCGCATTTCGCTGGGCCGGAACGACTATGTGCTGACGCCGAACGGCTGCTGGCACGACCACGGCGTATCCCCGGACGGCCAGATCTGCGTCTGGCAGGATGGCCTCGACATCCCGCTGATGAACGCGCTCGAGACCAATTTTTATGCCGTTTACGATCAACCGGCCCAGACCGCCGCCTACCCGGAGAACGATTTGCCGCTGACGTTCGGCGGCGGCATGGTGCCGTCCAGCGCTCCGGCTTGGGGCAAGCCCTATTCGCCGACCATGGTCTATCGCTGGGAGCGGACGCGCGCGGCCTTGCAGGATTTTGCCAGCGTCAGCGTGCCGGACCCGTTCGATGGGCACATCATGCGCTACGCCAATCCGCTGACCGGCGGTTGGGCCATGCAGACGATGGGCGCCCAGATGCAGATGCTGCCGGCGGGCTTTCGCGGACGGGCGCACCGCCACACGGGCAACGTCGTCTACAATGTGGCCGAGGGGCAGGGCTACTCGATCATCTGCGGTCAGCGGTTTGACTGGCAGGAGCATGATATCTTCTGCGTGCCGGCCTGGCAGTGGCACGAGCACGTCAATCTCGAACCCGATCGCGAGGCCTTTCTTTTCTCGTTCAACGACTTCCCGGTGATGGAGGCGCTTGGCGTGATGCGTTCCGAAACGTTGGTCGAGAATGACAGCCATCAGGATGGTTGCGCATGAACGGGCACAATCTAACACCCATGGATCAGCGGGGGGAATTAGCATGCGTCTTGTGACCTACCGATATCGCGAGGAGGCTGCGCGGCTGGGGCTGCTGCGGGACGGCCTTGTCATCGATGTGGCGTGCCTTGGCGCCATCAGCGGCTGCGTGCTGCCATCCACGATGCTTGAATTCATCGATCTTGGAGAGCCGGCGCTCGTGGCGCTGAGGGATGCGGCCGACACTGCGACACCGGCGAGGCTCGTCTCGTGCGCGTACCCCGAGCCAAATGTTATGCTGCTCCCGCCCATTCCTCGTCCGCGGAAGAACATTTTCGGGATCGGCCTCAACTATACCGAGCATGTTGCCGAGTCCGCCCGTGCGCTTGATACGGCGGAGGAACTCCCCAAGCAGCCGGTCATCTTCTCCAAGCCGCCCACGGCCGTCGTGGCGTGGAACGCGCCTATCCGCCACAACGCCAAGGTTACCCAGCAACTCGACTGGGAAACCGAACTGGCCGTGATCATCGGCAAGACCGCAAGCCATGTGGAAGCGGCGCAGGCGCTCGATCATGTGTTCGGCTACACGATCATCAACGATGTGAGCGCGCGCGATTGCCGCCGGGCGGGCCAGTGGATCGTCTCCAAAGGTCAGGACAGCTTTGCGCCGATGGGGCCCTGCATCGTCACTCGGGATGAAATCGACGATCCGCACAATCTCGATCTGTGGACCAAGGTGAACGGGGTCGAGAAGCAGAACAGCAATACCCGCTTCATGCTGTTCAACATCAATGCGCTCATCGCCGATATCAGCAGCGTCATGACGCTTGAGCCCGGTGACATTATCGCGACGGGGACGCCGGCGGGCGTTGGCGCCGGACGAAGCCCGCAGGAATGGATGTGGCCGGGCGATGTGGTGGAATCGCACATCGAAGGGATCGGCATGTTGCGCAATCCCGTGATCGCGGTCTGAGGGACTGGTCGGGGACACAGGAAAGGGTGTTCTATAAGCAATTGTCGCTCAAGAGAATGAAAGCATGCAACTGGAATTGCGCTGCGGATCCCATCCGCTCCGCCAAGCACGCTTCCCTTCCACTAGCACTTTGCACAAGTGGACTAGCTCGCGCATGTGATGGACCTTCATGCGCAAGGCGCCCACCGAGCGCCAATTGAGGAAGCATCGCAATGCCTTACCAGCCCTTCGATCTCAGTGGAAAAGTCGCGCTCGTGACCGGCGGGAACGGCGGCATCGGCCTTGGCATGGCAGAGGCGCTGGCCCAGGCGGGGGCGTCTGTCATCATCTGGGGAACGAACCCGGCCAAGAATGCAGCCGCCATCAGCAAGCTGCAGGAAACCGGTGCCCGCGTGGCGAGCGAGATTGTCGATGTCTCGGACGAGCATGCCGTCATCGCCGCGATGGAGAAGGCGGTCGCCGCGTTCGGCCGGGTCGATACGGTCATCGCCAATGCGGGTGTTGGCGGTGGTTCTCCCTTCGCCGAGTTTCCCACCGAGCAGTGGCGCAAGGTCATGGCGGTCAATCTCGATGGCGTGTTCTTCACGCTGCGCGAGGCCTGCAAGCACATGAAGGCGCGCGCTGAAGCGGGTGATCCGGGCGGCTCGCTGATCGCGATCTCGTCGACATCGGCGATCCACGGCGCGGCGCGCAATCAGGCCTATGGTGCGGCCAAAGGTGCGCTGTGTTCGCTGGTCCGGGCGACAGCGGTCGAATTTGCCCGCTACGGCGTGCGCGCCAACGCGGTTCTGCCGGGCTGGACGGTGAGCGAGATGACCGAGGCTGCGCAAGCGAACGAGAAGTTCAACCGCCAGGTGATTTCCCGCGTGCCCTTCCGGCAATGGATCGAGCCCGAGGATTTCGGCGGGATCGCGGTCTACCTCGCCTCCGATGCATCGCGGTTCCACACCGGGGACAGCATCGTGCTCGACGGGGGCTACACGATTTACTGAACGGGCTGGAGTTGCCGCGATGAACGATGCGTCCTCGTCTCTGGTGCTGTGCGACATGCCGCGCCCCGGCATCCGGCGGCTTACATTGAACCGTCCGGAGAAGCGCAACGCGCTCTCGAATGCGCTCAGAACGGAGCTGTTCGCGGCGCTTGAGGCGGCGGACAGGGACGCGGAGGTTCGGGTCATCATCCTGCGGGGGGCAGGCTCATGCTTTTCCGCCGGCTATGACCTCTCGCCGGAGGCCGCCACACAGGCGCCGCCTTACCATACGGCCGGCGGCCCCGGCTTCTGGCCGCGACATGTTGTGGAAGGGGTGTTCCGGATCTGGGATCTGGCCAAGCCCGTTGTTGCACAGGTTCACGGCTGGTGCCTTGCTGGTGCCACGGAGCTCGCGACGGCGTGTGATCTCATCTACCTCAGCGACGACGCGCAGATCGGCTACCCGCCGGTGCGCGGCATGAGCCCGCCCGATACCCAGTTTCACCCGTGGCTATGCGGCCTGCGTTCAGCGATGGAGCAGATGCTGACGGGAGACGCGCTCTCCGCCGAGGAAGCGGTGCGTGTGGGCTTTGCCAACCGGGCGTTCCCGGCCGAAACGCTCGAAGCCGAAGTGCTCAAGATCGCGGAACGGATTGCAAAGATCCCGCCCGAAGTCCAGCAGATGAACAAGCGATCGGTACACCGGGCGATGGAAGCCATGGGGCTGCGCTCGGCGATCCGGGCGGGTACCGAAATGCAGGCTCTGGCAATGACCACCGAAGCGTCCCGGCAGACTTTCGCGGGCTTCCGCGCCGGGGATGTGCGCGGTGCGCTCGATGCGCGGGACGGGACTTTCGGGGATTACCGCACGTCAGTCCCGGACAAATAGAACACGGCGATTGATGGCGGCTCTAGGGCTGCACAAACAGATCTCTGGATTCCCGAAGCTGCCAGGCGAGCAGGGCGGCCGCGCCGATCACGAGATCGCGGGCGCGCTTGGCCAGCGAAAGCGCCAGCGCCGCTTCAGGCGCGAGGCCGAACAGCGGTGCGACCAGCACATAGGCGGCCTCTTGCACGCCGATCGCCCCCGGAATGACGAAGGCCATGCTTCGCAAGGCGAAGATCACGCCTTCCAGCGACAGCACTTTCCACAGCGCGATGTCGCTCCCCATCAGCTTGAGCGCGAACCAGGCGCCCACGCCGCTGGCGGTCCAGGCGGCGAGATTGAACAGGAAGGCGGCAAGGACGCGGCCACGCTGCGCATAGATGCGCGAGAGTTCGGCCTGCACTTCGCCGAGTACGGTTGTCTCGGGCAGGAAGCGCGCGGCAATGCGGCCGGCAAGGGCAAGCACCACCTTTTGCATGCGCATGAACAGAAAAATGCAGCCAAACATCACGGCGGTGCCGCCGACAATCGCCGGGCGCAGTCCTGCCGCATCCGCCCCCATCAGCAAGGGTGCCATGGCGAGCAGGCTGAACAGCGTATAGACGAGCTGGCTTGCCATTTCGGTGGTGAGATCAACCACGAATGAGGCATAGACGCGCGGGGGCGGCACCCCGGCGCGGAGCAAGGTGCGCACGCCGAGGTAGATGCCGCCGAGCTCGGAAAAGGGCAGGAGGTTCGAGACCGAATCACGCACCAGACGGGCCCAGGCAAAGAGCAGGACGGACGGTGCCGGCTCGCCCGGGGCGGCGGCATGCCAAGCGCCGCCCAGCAGCCACGAGGTCACCAGCGACCATGCGCAAATCGCCACGAACCCGCCCGGTCCCATGTGCTGTGCGGTCTGCGCGATGCCAGCAAGGCCCACGTCGCCGATCGTCCAGACCGCGATGGCAAGACCCAGCACTGTGGCCGCAAGGATGCCGACCCGGCTCCAGATGGTCAGGCGCTCTCTCCCGCCTTGGGAGCCTTGAGGAACCGCAAGGCCAGACGAATCGCGCCGGGCACAAGGCGCGGGCGGATCAGGCGCTGGTCATAGCCGGCAAGGCGGCGGTCGTTTTCGGCAAGGCAGATCCGGGCGAGTTCCGGAAAGCTCACCTCGACACCCAGTTCCTTGGAACCATTCAGCGTGAAGTTGTTATCCTGCGCGCGGGTGTTGTTGCCCATGCCCTTGGCCATGTCGATGCGTTCCCAGATCAGGCAGAACCACACCGCGATCACTTTCGCCTCGAAGAGCGGCCGGCGCCACCACGGCATGTTGCGCCGCCACCAGGCCACCCAGTTCACGAAGAACAGGATATGCCGCCCTTCCTCGCGCATCACCGGCTCGAAGGTATCGACCAGCTCAGGCGGGAAGAAACCGGAGTCCTTGGCGATCTTGAACAGGCCGAAGCCGAAGAAGCTGTCGATGCATTCGGAGTATCCCGTGCGCATGAAGGCGAATTCGGGATCGCGCGGGCGCGGATAGGGCGGTTCCTCCTCGAGCACGATGCCATAGGCCTGCACCATATCGGCCAGCACCAGCTTGTGGCGTGCTTCCTCGAAGGCGTTCATTTGCGTCGCCGCCTTGAGCAGCGGCTGGCGGATCATCTCGGCATAAGTCTTCACGTTCATCGACGCGCGGCCTTCGGTGGCGACGGCGATGTCCCAGATCGGCAGCGAGGTGATCTTCGCCTGTGTTTCGGCGTCCAGCTTCGGCCAATCGATCAGGGCGGGGCGATAAGGATCGTGGGTGTCGAGCAGCATCCGGCTCATCACCATCAGGTGTTCCGCGCTGCCGAGCCGGACCCGGCCTTGCGGCAGTGGTGCAGCCTCGTCGTATTCCCCCCAGGTGCGTGCCATCGTCATGAGCATGTCCTGTCAAAGTCTGCAAATCGTCCGCAGGCGATGCCATTGCGCGTGATCGCCGCTTTGGCAAGAGGGTCGGTCAGCGCGGCAAGTTCCTCGGCATAAAGGTAGCCCGGCGCGCTGCCCGGATAGGGCCCGAGCGCCGGGTGGGCATAGATTTCGGTAAGGCCGGAAGGAAGATTTTCGAGCAGCGCGCGCAGTTTCTGCGGGGTCAGTTCCCCCGACCAGGCAAGGCCGAACACCTGATCCGGCACTGTCACCCCGGCCTTGCGCAGGCGGCGGCGCAGGACCTTGGCCCAGAGATGCTCGATGCCTGCGCGGCGCGGCGTGCCATCGATTGCGGCGATCACGCCAGGCGGTTCGATCGGCGCCCGCATTGCGGTCATGCCATGGCGCTTTCCTGCGCGCAGGATTGCAGAGGCGATCGTCGGATGCAGATGAAAGTGCTTGTGCGCGTTGACATGATCGAGCCTGAGCCCGGTCGCCGCAAAGGCTGCGAACTGCGCCTCGATCTCTGCCGCGAGTTGCCGCCGTGCGGAGGGCGAGGCGAAGATGGTAAGCGCGGTGCGGACCATATCGGTGCGGAACTGACCGGAGCGGTCGACCAGCGCGGGGATATGCTTCGGCGGCAGGATCGGGCGGCCCTCGACCAGCACCAGATGCAGACCGACGCCGAGCCGGGGCAGCCGGCGCGCGCGCTCGGCCGCATCGGCCGCCGCATCGCCGGCAACCATCAGGCTGGCGGCGGTGAGGATGCCATCGCGGTGCGCCTGCTCGACGGCGGCGTTCACTTCATGCGATGCGCCGAAGTCATCCGCCGTGACGATGAGCTTTCGCGTCTCGTCCGTCGCCAAGGATCAGGCTGCTTCCTTGCGCTTGCGCAGGAACTCGAAGAACTCGACACCTTCGCGCAGGCGGCGCTTCATCATGTCCCAGTCGCGCACCATCTCGTTCACGATGGCGCCGATCTTGCGCGGCCGGAAGTAGAAGCGCTTGTAGAACTCCTCGACCTTGTTGAAGATCACGCTCGCCGGCAGATCGGGGTAGGAAAGCTGGGCGATCTGGTTGCCATATTCGGCAACGAGATGGTCGGTGCCGTCGAACCAGCCGTTCTCCACCGCCTGCTTGTAGAGGAAAGTGCCTGGATAAGGCGCGGCGAGGCTTACCTGGATGGTGTGCGGGTTGATCTCGATCGCATAGCGGATCGTTTCCTCGATGGTCGCCAACGTCTCGCCCGGAAGGCCAAGAATGAATGTGCCGTGGATGGCAAGCCCGAGCTCGTGGCAGTCCTTGGTGAACTGCTTGGCGACTTCGATGCGCATGCCCTTCTTGATGTTGTGAAGGATCTGCTGGTTGCCGCTTTCATAGCCGACGAGCAGCAGGCGGCAGCCGCCTTCCTTCATGATCTTGAGCGTATCATAGGGCACATTCGCCTTGGCATTGCACGACCAGGTGATCCCCAGCTTGCCCAGTTCGCGCGAAAGCTCTTCCACGCGCGGGCGATCGTCGGTCAGTGTATCATCGTCGAAGAAGATTTCCTTCACCTGCGGCATTTCGCGCAGGATGTACTTGATCTCCTCGATCACGTGCGGGATCGTGCGGGTGCGGTAGTTGTGCCCGCCCACCGTCTGCGGCCAGAGGCAGAAGGTGCAGCGGCTCTTGCATCCCCGGCCGGTGTAGAAGCTGACATAGGGGTGCTTGAGATAGCCGATGAAATAGTTCTCGATCTTCAGATCGCGCAAGTAGACCGGCGATACGAAGGGCAGTGAATCCATGTTCTCGATGACGGCGCGGTCCTTGTTGTGGACGATGCTGCCATCACTGTCGCGCCAGGTGATGCCATGGACTTCCTTGAGCGGCATGCCCTTGGCGATGTCGAGGATCGTGAAGTCGAACTCGTTGCGGCACACGAAATCGATATCGGTGCTGGCCTCGATCGATTCCTGGGTCTCGACCGCGACCTTGGCACCGATCAGGCCGATCATGGCCTTGGGATTGCGCGCCTTGATCAGCTTGGCCGTGTGCAGGTCCTGCGCGAAGCTGGGGGTCGAGGTGTGGAGGATGACGAGTTCCTTGTCGTCCACCTCATGCGCGATGTCGTCCCAGCTGAGATCGTGGGCGGGCGCATCGATCAGCTTCGAGCCTTCGACCAGCGCAGCCGGCTGGGCAAGCCAGGTCGGATACCAGAACGACTTGATTTCCCGCTTGGCCTGATAGCGCGCACCGGCGCCACCATCGAATCCGTGGAAAGACGGCGCCTGGAGGAAAAGGGTACGCATCATGAGCTTGTAGTCTCCGCGGGGCTGACGATCTGCCCGTCGTCCTCCATTCTAAGCCTTGTTCCGCGCCAATCAACAACGCGAACGAAATAGCTTGCCACAAATACGGCAAGACTGAACGCATCGCGCGCCGGGAGCAGCCACCACGGCGCGGTCGAAGCTGCTGCGTGGCGGTCGACCACCCGCTTGGTGAAGAGCCGCACCGCAAAGGCTGCCGCAACGAGGCAAAGCCCGGGCACGAGGTGAAACAGGCACCCGACCATCGCCAGCGCCAGCGGAAAGCCGATCAGCGATCCGGCATAGCCTGCGGGCGCAAGCGCGCGGATCGTCGCGGCCCAGCGCAGCTCCTGCCGCCACACCTGTCCAAGGTTCTGTTCGGCGGATGCATGCGCCAGCAGCATTGGCGGGATCGCAATGCCAAGCCCTTGCGCGCGTATCGCTGCGCCCATGGCATGGTCGTCCGCCAGCACATCGGCAAAGGCCTCGAACTCGCCGATGGCTTCCAGCGTGGAGCGGCGCAACGCTATGGTCGAGCCCATGCACGGCTCCGCAAGCCCCATGACCTTGCCGAACACGAGCCCGACGACGAACTGATAGCTCGGCCCCGCGGCCGCCAGCCGTGACCAGAACCCCGCGTCGCCGCGCCCGTGATAGAGGCAGGTTACCGCCCCGACCCCGGGCGCTTCCAGCGCGGCAAGCACTTGTGCCAGATAGTTTGGCTCCACCGCCATGTCACTGTCGCTCACGACCACGATGTCATGCTCGGCGCGGGCCATCATGTTGATGAGATTGCCGATCTTGGCATTGGCACCGTGCCGGGTCGAATCGATCACGAGGTCGATCCGTGCGCCTCGATGGCGTGCCTGCAAGGCGCGGACGGTCTGTGCAGCCGGATCATCGGCGCGCTGCACCCCGCAGACCATTTGCAGCGGCCCCTTGTGCGTCTGCCTGAGGAAGCTGGCGAGATTGGCTTCCAGCTGCGGCTCCGCCCCATGGAGCGGCTTGAGCAGGGTCACCGCTTCAAACCGCGCGGCGGCGGGCTTCTCTTCCTGCAGGAACCGCGCCGGCACCCGGGTCGCCACGGCCCAATACAGCGTGCCCACCGCTGCCAGGGCCAGTATCAGCCAGCCGATCAGGGAAGCTATAGATGCGGCGGCGGTCATCGCCGGACGTCCTAGACCGGTTCGCGGCAGAGGCAAAACATTTGAACAAAACCTGCGATCCGGATGCCAATCCCCTTGCCACTGGAGCGTGGTCGGTCAATCAAGCGGCCATGGCTTGCATGGCATTCGAGGGCTGCCGCTGATGGACGAATCGCGGGGGCTCGTACTGGTGACCGGCGTGTCGGGCTTTGTCGGCTCGGCTGTCGCGCGGCAGCTGGCGGGTGCCGGCTACCGGGTGCGCGGCCTTGTCCGTGCCTCCAGCCCGCGCGGCAATCTTGGCGATTTTCCGGGCGAACTGACCGAAGGGGATGCGCGCGATGAGGCCAGTGTCCTGCGCGCGATGGCGGGCGCCCGGTTCCTGTGCCACGTCGCTGCCGACTACCGTCTCTGGGCGCCCGATCCGGATGAAATCGTGCGCAACAACCTCGCCAGCACCGGCGCCGTCATGCGCGCGGCGCTGAAGGCAGGGGCGGAGCGCATTGTCTACACCAGCAGCGTTGCCACGCTGAAACCATCGGACGCCGGGCCGGTCGACGAGCGCCATGCCGCAAGCCCGGAGCAGGCCGTCGGCGCTTACAAGCGTAGCAAGGTCGTCGCCGAACGGCTGGTCGAGAAGATGGTGGCCGAAGAGGGGCTTCCGGCGGTGATCGTCCTGCCGTCCACACCCATTGGCCCGCGCGACATCAAGCCGACGCCGACGGGGCGGATCATCGTCGAAGCGGCGAATGGTCGCATGCCGGCCTATGTCGATTCGGGCCTCAATCTCGTCCACGTCGACGATGTGGCGGAGGGCCACCGGCTGGCGCTCGAACAGGGCAGGGTGGGCGAGCGCTATATTCTCGGCGGGCAGGACGTGATGCTCAGGGACATGCTGGTCTGCATTGCCGCCGAAATGGGCCGTCGCCCGCCGCAAGTGCGTCTGCCGCGCGCGCCGCTGATGCCGCTCGCCTGGCTTAACGAAGCTTGGTCGCGCGTGGCGGGCAAGACCGATCCCTTCCTCACGCTCGATTCGCTTCGGATGTCGCGGCACCGCATGTTCTTCCGCTCGGACAAGGCGGCGCAGGAACTCGGCTATCGGGCCCGGCCCTGGGGCGATGCCGTGCGCGATGCGATCGGCTGGTTCCGGCAGACAGGCATGATCCGATGATCGCGGTTGCGCTCGGCGCCGTATCCCTGAAAATCTGGCTCATCCTGCTGCTGGGACGCGGCATGTTCTGGCTGGCCCGCGAGCGCGATACGCGGGCCATGCCGCCGGAACCGCAAGTCTGGCCTGATGTCGTCGCGGTTGTCCCGGCGCGCGACGAGGCGGACGTTATCGCGCGCTCGGTCGGCAGCTTGCTCCGGCAGGACTATCCCGGCCGCTTCCGCGTCATTCTCGTCGACGACCAGAGCAGCGATGGCACAGCGGAGATTGCCCGCGCGCTGGGTTCGGACCGGCTCGAAGTGCTGACCGGCGCGGCCCTCGCGCGCGGGTGGACTGGCAAGCTCTGGGCCGTATCCCAGGGCGTCGCGCGTGCAGGGGAGGGGCCCCGCTACCTCTGGCTCACCGACGCCGATATCGAACATGCGCCGGATACGCTGCGCATGCTGGTGACGCGCGGGGAAGCGGATGGCCTCTCGCTCGTCTCGCTGATGGCGCTGCTTCACTGCGAAACGCCCCCCGAACGCATGCTCGTGCCCGCTTTCGTCTACTTCTTCCAGATGCTCTATCCCTTCGGCCAGGTGAACCGGCCGACTGGTATCGGCGCGGCGGCGGGGGGCTGCATGCTGGTTCGGCGCACATCGCTTGAGCAGGCGGGCGGGATTGCGGCGATCCGCGGCGCGCTGATCGATGATTGCACGCTGGGCGCGCTGCTCAAGCAGCAGGGCCCTGTCTGGCTCGGCCTGACCCGCCGCTCGCGCAGCATTCGGCCCTATCGCGGCTTCTCTCCGGTGGCGGCGATGATCTCGCGTTCGGCCTATGCGCAGCTGCGCTATTCGCCGCTCCTGCTTGCCGGGACCGTACTCGGCATGGCGCTCGTCTACCTTGTGCCGCCGGCCTTGGCGCTGTTTGCAGATGGCCTCGCGCGCTGGCTCGGGCTGGTGGCCTGGGCCATCATGGCCATCACCTTCCAGCCCATGCTCCGCTTTTACCGGCGCTCCCCATTCTGGGGTGTGGCGCTTCCCGGGATTGCGGCTTTTTACCTAGGCTGCACCATGCTATCGGCCTGGCAGCACTTGCGCGGGCGGGGCGGCATGTGGAAGGGGCGGGCCCAAGCAGCAGTGGGCCAGATGGCAGCGGATTTGTGATGGATTCCAAAACTCTAGCCTCTGGCAAAGGCGATCGAGACGAGAACTTCCCGGTCGCCAGCTTTCTCGTGAAGGCCGAGCACCGCGGCCTCGTGAGGGCGTTCTACACCTTCGCGCGCGCATCTGATGACATAGCCGATCACCCGACTGCAGCGGCAGATCAGAAGCTCGCGCTGCTGGCGGCGATGCGCGCCGGATTGGCCGGTGAGGGCGCGCCCGAGGCAATGGCACTGCGCGCGGCGATGGCGGAGCGCGGGATCGATCCGGTTCATGCGCACGACCTGCTGGAAGCCTTTACCCGCGACGTGACGGTGAGCCGCTACCAGACCTGGGACGACCTCATCGACTACTGCCGCGTCTCGGCTATGCCGGTCGGCCGCTATGTGCTCGACGTCCACGGCGAATCGCGCGAGACCTGGCATGGAAACGATGCGCTTTGCGCCGCTTTGCAGGTGATCAATCACCTGCAAGATTGCGGCAAGGACTACCGGCAGCTCGGCCGGGTCTACATCCCCCTCGAAACAGGGCTCGACGTGAACGACCTCGCAGCAGACAAGGCAAGCGCGCAGCTGCGCCGCATCATCACCGACCTCGCCCGGCGCACGCGCGGTCTTCTCGCCCAGTCGGCGCCCTTTTCGCGGCAGATCCGCGATCGCCGCCTTTCTGCCGAAGTCGCGGTGATCCAGAAGCTTGCAGAAAGCCTGTGCGACCGGCTCGAACGCCGCGATCCGCTCAGTGAAAGGGTCCACCACAGCAAGGCCGAGGCGCTCTGGCTCGCAACCGGAGCCGCGCTGCCCGCGCTGCTGAGGCGCGCGGCATGAGCGCGTCGGCAGGCGAGACTCAGGCGAGCCGCAGCTCGTTCTATGCCGGCATGCGGGTGCTCCCCAAGGACGAGCGGTTCGCCATGTATGCGGTCTATGACTTCTGCCGCATCGTCGACGACATCGCCGACGACCAGCAAGGCGCGCGGCCTGCCCGGATGGCCCAGCTTGATGCCTGGCGCCGCGATCTCGATGCGCTTTATGCCGGGCGCGATCCCGGCCGCGCCGCCTTCCTTGCCGCCCATGTCCACCGCTTTGCACTGGAGCGTGCCGATTTCGAGGCGGTGATCGACGGCATGGCGATGGACGTTGCCGCCGACATCGTCTGCCCCAGCGAAGCCGAGCTCGATACCTATTGCGACCTCGTCGCCTCGGCGGTCGGGCGGCTTTCGGTCAACATCTTCGGGATGGAGCGCGAAACCGGCGTGGCGCTGGCTCATCATCTCGGGCGCGCGCTGCAGCTTACCAATATCCTGCGCGATATCGACGAGGATGCCGCAATCGGCCGCGTTTACATTCCCGTCGAGGCGCTCCGCCTCGCCGGGATCGAGCCGACCACCCCTGCCGCGATTGCCACCGATCCGCGCATGGACAAGGCGGCCCGGCACATGGCGGCGCGCGCGCATGAGCACTACCGCGAGGCCGGCCGGATCCTCGCCGCCAAGCCAAAGGGGCACCTGATCGCGCCCCGGCTGATGGAAATCGCCTATGCCCGCATGCTCCGCACCATGGAGCAGATCGGCTGGGCACCGCCGCGCGAGCGCGTCCGCACCAACAAGCTGGGATTGCTGCTCACGGTCTTCTGGCTGCTGGCAACCCGTTGATGATGCGGAAGGCGATTGTTGTCGGCGCGGGTCTGGCCGGACTGTCCGCCGCGGTGCGCCTCGTCGAGGCGGGCTTTGCGGTCGAAATTGCCGAAGCCGCGGCGCAGGCGGGCGGGCGCTGCCGATCCTATCACGATGCGCAACTTGGCCTCACGATCGACAACGGCAACCATCTCGTCCTCGCCGGCAATCAGGCTGTCGCGCGGTTCCGCCGGACGGTGGGGGCCGATACGCCGCTGGCAGGGCCGGATCATGCCGATTTCGCCTTTGCCGACCTTTCCAGCGGCGCGCGCTGGACCATCGGGATCAACGATGGCCCGCTGCCCTGGTGGGTGCTCGCGCCCGCGCGCCGCGTTCCCGGCAGCCGCCTTGCCGATTACCTCCCGCTCGCGCGCCTGCTGGCCAAGACCCCCGGCGCGACGGTCGGCCAACGCATCGCCGCGCGGGGACCGGTGTGGGACAAACTGCTCGAACCGGTGCTGCTTGCCGTGCTCAACACCCCGCCTGCGGATGGCTCGGCAGCGCTGACCGCAGCGGTGCTGCGCGAGACCCTGCTGCGCGGCGGGAAGGCCACCCTGCCGCGTATCGCCGAGCCCACCTTGTCGGCGGCCTTCGTCGATCCGGCAGCGGCGTGGCTGGCCCATCGCGGGGCGCCGATCACGCTCGGCAAGCGGCTGCGCGGGGTGGAGACGGATGGCGAGCGCGTGATCGCGCTGGACTGGGGCGATATCCGGCAGGACGTGCGCGACGAGACCGTTGTGCTCGCCGTCCCGGCCTGGATCGCGCAAGGCTTGCTGCCGGAGATTACAGCGCCCGATACGCACAATTCGATCGTCAACGCACACTTCGCCTTTGCGCCGCCCGCCGGCGTGCCCCCGATGCTGGCCTTGCTCGGGGCCAAGGCGCAATGGCTGTTTGCCTTCCATGATCGCATTTCGGTGACGGTCTCTGCCGCCGAGGACATTGTCGGGCTCGACCGCGAGGAACTGGCGCGCACGTTCTGGGACGAAATCCAGCGCGCCTATGGCTTCACCGCGCCGATGCCGGCATGGCAGGTCGTCAAGGAAAAGCGCGCCACATTCGCCGCAACGCCTGATCAGAATGCCAAGCGCCCGCCGGCGCAGACCCGCTGGCACAACCTGCTGCTCGCGGGCGACTGGACGCAAACCGGGCTCCCCGCCACCATCGAAGGCGCGCTGCGTTCGGGCGAGACGGCTGCGGGCTTGGCGATTGCCGCGCAACGAGGCTAGAGGACTGGGCATGCTCGATACGCTTGAAGCTCCGACCCGCCTTGATCTGACCACCGTGGACGCCGCGGTCGACCGCGCCGCCAGTGCCCTGACCAAGGCGCAGCGCCCCGATGGCCACTGGGTGTTCGAACTCGAGGCCGATTGCACGATCCCCGCCGAATACGTGCTGCTGCGGCACTATCTGGGTGAGCCGGACGATCTCGAACTCGAGGCCAAGATCGGGCGCTATCTGCGCCGCATCCAGTCGACCAAGCATGACGGCTGGAGCCTGTTCCACGATGGCGGCTTTGACGTCAGTGCAAGCGTGAAGGCCTACTTCGCGCTCAAGATGATCGGCGATTCCGTCGACGCGCCGCACATGGTTCGGGCGCGCGAAGCGATCCTCAAGGCTGGCGGGGCGGAAGCGGTCAACGTCTTCACCCGCATCCAGCTGGCGCTCTTCGCTGCCGGTCCGTGGTCCGAAGTGCCGACGATGCCGCCCGAGTTGATCCTGCTGCCGCGCTGGTTCCCGATCCACCTCTCGCGCATGTCCTACTGGGCGCGCACGGTGGTGGTGCCGCTGCTGGTGCTCTGCGCGCTGAGGCCTTGCGCCCGCAATCGCCGCGGCATCAAGGTCGACGAGCTCTACAGCGGTGCAAAGCCCCGCCGCCTGACGCAGGCCGAAGACCCCAAGTGGCTCTGGACCACCGGCTTCAACGCGCTCGACCGCGTGCTCAAGGCAGGTGACAGCCTCTGGCCCAAGGGCCTGCGCAAGAAGGCGATCGACACGTGCGTGAGCTGGGTGGTGGAACGGCTCAATGGCGAGGACGGTCTCGGCGCGATCTACCCGGCGATGGCCAACAGCGTGATGATGTTCGATCTGCTCGGCTATCCGGAGGATCACCCGCACCGCGCCATCGCGAGGAAGTCGGTCGAGAACCTGCTCGTGATCCACGAGGATGAAGCCTACTGCCAGCCCTGCGTCTCGCCGGTGTGGGATACCGCGCTGGCCTCGCACGCGATGATGGAAGCGGGTGGTGAGGCCAACGTGGCGCGCGCGCAGGCGGGGCTTGACTGGCTGAAGCCGCTGCAGGTGCTTGACGTCGAGGGGGACTGGATCGACCAGCGCCCCGGCGTGCGGCCCGGCGGCTGGGCATTCCAGTACAACAACGCGCACTATCCCGACCTTGATGACACCGCGGTCGTCGTCATGGCGATGGACCGGGCAGGGGTGGCAGACCGCATGCCGATCGAGCGCGGCAAGGAGTGGACTGTCGGGCTGCAATCGAAGAACGGCGGCTGGGGCGCATTCGATGCCGACAACACGGCCGATTACCTCAACAATCTGCCATTCGCCGATCACGGTGCGCTGCTCGATCCGCCCACGGCGGACGTTTCGGCGCGCTGCGTCTCGATGCTGGCGCAGCTGGGCGAGCCGCTGGACAGCCCGCGCATGGCCGCCGCCATCGACTACTTGCGCCGCGAGCAGGAGCCGGAGGGCAGCTGGTTCGGCCGCTGGGGCGTGAACTACATTTACGGCACGTGGTCCGTGCTCTGCGCGCTGAATGCGGCAGGCCTGCCGCCCGAAGATCCGGCGGTGGCCAGGGCCGTCACGTGGCTCAAGTCGATCCAGAACCCGGATGGCGGCTGGGGCGAGGATTGCGACAGCTACGCGCTTGATCGCAAGGGCCATACGCCCGCACCTTCCACCGCGTCGCAAACCGCATGGGCGCTGCTCGGGCTGATGGCGGCGGGGGAGGTGGATGCGCCCGAGGTCGAGCGCGGCGCGGCGTGGCTTGCGGCGCATCAGGAGGCCGATGGCCTGTGGGGGCAGGAACACTACACCGGCGGCGGGTTCCCGCGCGTGTTCTACCTGCGCTACCACGGTTATCCCAAGTACTTCCCGCTTTGGGCCATGGCGCGCTACCGCAATCTCAAGCGTTCGAACGATCGCCGCGTCTCGGTCGGGATGTGAGCGCGCGGCCGATTGTGGTCTGCGGCCTCCGGAGCGAGGCCAAGGCGATCCGGCGCGGCTTTGCCGGCATCGAGGTGCTGGCGGGCGGCGGGGATGGCGAGCGGCTCGAGCGGGAACTTGATGCGCTGTTGCAGCGCGGCCCTGCGCTTGTGCTGTCGAGCGGCCTTGCCGGGGGGCTCGACCCCGCGCTTCCGGTGGGGGCAGTGATCATCGATGGGGATGCCGGGCTGGCGCGCCAGCTGGCTGCTGCCGTGCCAGCGGCGATCCGCGCCTCCATCACCGGTCAGGACGCCATCGCCGCAGGGGTGGCTGGCAAAGCGGCGCTGCAGCAGGCAACCGGGGCGGCTGCCGTCGATATGGAAAGCCACATCGCCGCCCGTGCCGCCCGGCGGCATGGCGCGGCGTTTGCGGCGATTCGTGTCATCTCGGATACCGCCAACGAGGAACTGCCGCCCGCCGCCCTTGTCGGCATGCGGCCGGACGGCGGGATTGCGCTGGGCGCGGTGCTGTCCTCACTGGCGCGCCGACCCGCCCAGCTGCCGGCGCTGATCCGCACCGGCCGCCACGCGGGCCTCGCGCACAGGGTTCTACGCGACGTTTACGACGCGCTTGGACGCAGCGGGGTTTTCCTTCGCGATCTTGGCGAGTTCGCGCTCGAGGTGTGAGGAATAGACGTCCTCGGCCGGACGGGCCTTGGAAAGATCGACATCCGGCGCCATCGGCCCTTCCGTCAGCACGCCCTTGCGCGAAAGGCGCAGCAGCTTCAGCGGATTGCGGATCGCGTCCGTCGCCGCCGTCCCTTCGAAGCCGCAGTGCGTCATGCAGTTCGAGCACTTCTCGTACTTGCCGACGCCGAACTTCTCCCAGTCGGTGCCTTCCATCAGCTCCTTGAAGGTGGAGACATAGCCTTCGCCGATGAGGTAGCAGGGCTTCTGCCAGCCGAAGACAGTGCGCAGCGGCATCGACCACGGCGTGCACTCGTAAGTCTGGTTGCCCGCGAGGAAATCGAGGAACAGCGGCGAATTGGTGAAAGTCCAGGCCTTGCCGCCATTGCCGCGCTTGAACACGTCGCGGAAGAACTGCTTGGTCCGCTCGCGGTTCAGGAAGTGCTCCTGATCCGCCGCACGTTCATAGGCATAGCCGGGCGAGATGGTGATCTCGACGCCGCGCCTTTGCATTTCGTCGAAGAAGTTGGCCAGCCGCTCGGGATCGGCGCCATCGAACACGGTGCAATTGACCTGCACGCGAAAGCCGCGTGATTTTGCCAGTTCGATCGCCTCGATCGCCACCTCATAGGTGCCTTCAAGATCGACCGCGTGGTCGTGCATGCCCTTGTCGCCATCGAGGTGGATCGACCAGGTGAAGAAGGGCGAGGGCTGGTAGTCGTCGATCTTCTTCTTCATGAGCAGCGCGTTGGTGCACATGATGACGAACTTTTTGCGCTCGATGTAGCCCTTGACGATGCGCGGCATGTCACGGTGCAGCAGCGGCTCGCCCCCGGCGATCGAGACCGCGGGCGCGCCGCATTCCTCGATTGCTTCCATGCACTGCTCATAGCTCAGTCGCTGGTTGAGGATCGCATCGGGGTAGTCGATCTTGCCGCAGCCGGGGCAGGCCAGATTGCAGCGCAGCAGGGGCTCGAGCATCAGCACGAGCGGATACTTCCCGCCCTTGATGTGCTGGCTCAGCGTGTAGGTGCCGATGCGGACGAGCGGCGAAAGCGGGAGTGTCATCCAATATCCTATTTGGCTGCCGCACGCGCGGCAGGGGCGTTGGTCGCGACTGGGCGGCGCAAGATGGGAGGCAAGCTGAACTCGATATTCTCGCTCACCCCCTCCAATTGCGTGACGGAAAGCTCACGAAGGCGGCGAAGCCTTGCGATCACGCTGTCCACCAGAGCATCCGGAGCAGAAGCGCCGGCCGTGATGCCGACGGTTTCCACGCCTTCGAGCCATGCCGGTTCGACGTCGTCTCCGCCGTCGACGAGATAGCTGCGAATGCCCATCTCGGTACCGATCTCACACAGCCGGTTTGAATTGGAGCTGTTGCGCGAACCGACCACGATGAGCAGATCGCTGACTTCGGCCAGCTTGCGAACCGCAGTCTGGCGATTCTGCGTGGCATAGCAGATGTCGTCGACATCCGGACCCACCACATCGCTGAAGCGCGCGTGGAGCGCCGCGATCATCCCGCGCGTGTCATCCACGCTGAGCGTGGTCTGGGTGACGTAGGCGATCGGTGTCGCCGGTTCGAGCGGCAGCGCTGCGATATCCTCGATGGTCGATACCAGCAGCACCGGGGCATCGATCTGGCCAATCGTGCCGATCACTTCGGCATGGCCGGCATGGCCGATCAGCACGATCCGGCGTCCGGCCTTGGCATAGCGGCGGCCCTGGATATGCACCTTGGTGACCAGCGGGCAGGTTGCGTCGATCACCGGGAGCTGGCGCTCTTCCGCCTCCTCCTCAACCGCGCGAGCAACGCCGTGGGCGCTGAGCACGGTGGTCGCCCCGGAAGGAACTTCGGACAGTTCTTCGACGAAAATCGCACCCTTGGCGCGAAGCTGATCGACCACGAAGCGGTTGTGGACGATTTCGTGCCTTACATAGACCGGTGCACCGAAGCGATCGAGCGCACGTTCGACAATATCGATCGCGCGCGTCACCCCTGCGCAAAAGCCGCGGGGATTGGCAAGAATGACGTTAAGGCTAGGCATAGGATCCGAAGGGAACAGTTCCGGCAATGCTTTCGACTCCTTGCAACGGCCGCCCATCATATTGCCATATAAAAACATGTCTATACGAGGGAAAGTGCGCTTGACCAGTCCGCTAGGTCGATACCGCATGGCACTGCCATTGCAACCCGGTGCCGACCCATTCGTTCATCCCCCGTTCGGTGCGCAAGCGCTATGCGTTACGTCAAGGCGGGTGATCCCATCCGGGCCGGACCGTTTTGTGCCGGAGAGGCTAGCAGACCGCCGGTGAAAAGTGTAAACACGCCCCACCATTTGGTGTTCGCTGAGCACCCGAAGCTTCGAAAGCACCGACTTGCGGCCCCGAATTGTCCCGAACCGTTCACAGCAGGACATGGCTTGAATATGTATCGTTTCATCCTTGCGATTGCTCCTTTCACAGTCCTCGCATCGGCTGGAGTGCCGGTCGCGGCCCTTGCACAGGCGGCGGATCCTGCCGTATCCACGGTCGAGGAGCTGGATGCCGGCCTGCTCAGGACCATGCGCGCAGGCGGCACCGTGCAGGCGCGCAGCAAGGTGATTGCCCCCGTGCTGGAACGGACCTTCGATCTCGCGCTGATGACGCGGCTCGCCGTCGGGCCGGAATGGGTGAAGGTCTCGCCCGCGGATCAGCAGGCGCTGGTCGATGCATTCAAACGCATGACCGTGGCGCAATATGCCCGCAACTTCGACAGTTATGGGGGCGAGAGCTTCGAGGTCTCGCCGCGGGTGGAAACGCGTGGAGGCGACAAGGTCGTGCGCACCACGCTCAAGGTGCCCAAGGATGCGCCGGTCGCGATTGCCTATCGCCTGCGCCAGAGCGGGGGGAGCTGGAAGATCATCGACGTGTTCTACAAGAACGCGATCAGCCAGATCGCGACGCGCCGGTCCGATTTCGGCACCGTGCTGCAGAAGGGCGGCGCCAAGGCGCTGGTGGCGCGGATGAACGCCATCGCGGCGAAGGGCGAATAGTTGCTGATCATTTCGGCACTGCTGGCCAGCGCTCCGGTCGCGTTGTCGGCTCCGGAAAGCGGAGCGGTCGTGGTCCAGCCGGCTGCGGCCGAAATGGCGGGGGTGCCCCCGGCGGGCGCTGCGCAGGCGGCAGCCGAGGCCGCGCCGCAGCAGACCGAGCCGCTTGCCGCCGCCCCTGCCGAGCACTCCGGGACGCAAGCCGCGTCGCCAGCACCGGCGGCGCGCCCACGTGATCACGAAAAGGCCGGAGATTCGCTCGAAGGCTTCAACCGGGCCATGTTCGGCACCTGGCGGGTGCTCGACAAGGCGGTCTACCGGCCGGCAGCGATGGCCTACAAGCATGTGGCGCCCAAGCCCTTGCGCACCGGCATCCGCCACGTGCTGAGCAATCTCACCGAACCGCTCGTGTTCCTGAACTTCCTCCTGCAGGGCAAGCCGCGCAGCGCCTCGCGCACGCTTGCACGGTTCGTGATCAACTCGACGGTCGGCGTGGGCGGGCTGATCGATGTCGCCAACGACAAGACGATCAACCTGCCGCACCGCAACAACGGCTTCGGCACGACGCTGGCGCTCTATGGCGTAGGGCCGGGACCTTACATCTTCCTGCCGTTCCTCGGACCGAGCAACTTGCGTGATCTGCTCGGAACATCTTCGGAAGGGCTGCTGATTCCGCTGGCGGTCGGCACACCGTTCGACACCATCGAGTACCAGCTCGCCACCGCCGTCGTTGGCGGGCTCGACCAGCGTGCCGAATCCGATGATGCGCTCAAGGCACTGCTATCCGGCGCGGTCGATCCCTACGCGACCTTGCGGTCGGCCTGGCAGCAGAACCGCGTGGCCGAGATCGAGGCCATTCGCCATGGCGGCGAAGCGCCGCGGGTGGAGCAGGACCAGCCGGAACTTGAGGATCCGCTGGCGGACCCGGCAGCTGCCCAGCCCGCCGCGCCGCAGCCGGTTCCCGAACTCAGCGACCCGCTGGAAGACCCGGCGGCCAAGCCGCCTGCCCCTTAGCCTTTCTCGGCTTTCGTTTCCGGCGAGGGCCCGAGCAGCGCCGGTTCGAAGATCAGCGCGCAGATCAGCGTCCAGATCAGCGAGATCATCAGGATCTTGCCCATGCTCGCGGTGCCCGGATGAGTGGAGAGCCAGAGGCTGCCGAACGCGGTCCCGGTGGCGAAGGCGCTGAACATGACCGCGCGCGCGAGGCTCGATTGCAGCAGGTTCTGCGCGCCCGTGCTCCACGCCATCACGAAATAGATATGGAAGGCGACGCCCACGCCGAACAGCAGCGGAAAGGCGATGATATTGGCGAAGTTGATCGGCTGGCCGATCACGAGGCAGCTGCCCAGCGTGAGGAAGATCGAGAGGATCACCGGCGCGAGCGTGAAGGCGACTTCACGCACCGAGCGCAGGACAAGGAAGAGCAGTGCGCTTACCAGCACGAAGGCGATGATGCCCGCCTCGACGAACGCGAAGGCGACGGTTGACGCAGCAGCCTGAGTCGCCACCGGCAGGCCGGAGATGGCGGGCGTGACCCCGGCGACGGCATCGCGGAAGCGGCGCAGCACGCGGTTGTCCTGCGCATCGCCGCTGGGGAAGACCTGCAGCCGCGACAGGCCGCTACCCGTTTGCCAATCCGCTGCCAGTTCCGCCGGAAGGTTCTCGCGGGTGATCGGCTCGGCCTGAAGCGCCGAGCGCATCTGGCCCAGCATTACGCCGAGCGGCTGGGCCAGCATGCTGTCCACCGCGATGCGCTGTGCTGGTGTGGCCTTCGCCAGCCGGTCCAGCGACGCGTCCAGCCGCCGCGCCGCGGCTCCATCAGGGCCGGGATGCGCGGCGCGCACGCTGGCAAGCTTCACGCGGGTGGCCGCCATGGCTTCGATCATCTCGGCGTCGCTTGGCGCGGGCAGGATATCGAAGGGATTGAGCGTGAGGTCGAGCAGGACCGAGGCGTCCTGGATCAGCGCCAGCTTGGCCTCCTGATCGGGCGGAATGAAGCTGCCGAGCGAAACCACGTGCGAGACTTCGGGCAGGCGTTCGAGCCTTGCCGCCAGCGCCTGCGCCTCGGCGGGGCTGCGGGCGAGCACCTCGATCGTGTTGGGCGTGCGGTCGGGGTCCTGCGTGAGGTCGCTCAGCGTGCGCATGGCGGGCGCGTTCGGATCGCGCAGGTGCAGCGGGTTGAAGTCGAACTGCACCCACGGCAGCGAAGCGATGCTGAGCGCCATGGCGACCGCAAACGACCACAGCACCCAGCGCCGCTTGCGCTCGAGCAGGCGGTCCACCGGTGCCAGCTGCGCAAAGCCCACTTCGTGGCGCGGCGCGGCGGGGCGCAGCACGACGATGAGCGCGGGGAGCAAGGTCAGGCTGGCAAACAGCGCGATGATCATGCCGAGCCCCGCAATCACGCCGAGTTCGGTGATGCCGATATAGGCCGTCGGCAGGAACGCCCCGAAGCCGACGAAGATTGCCCCCGCTGCGAGCGAAAGCGGCGCCCCGAGCGCGCTGGCGGCCTTGCGCAGCGCGTCCGCCGCATCTGCGCTGTCCATTCGTTCCGCATTGAAACGCACGCAGATCTGGATGCCGAAATCGACCCCGAGGCCGACGAAGAGCGGAATGAAAGCCACCGAAATCAGGTTGAACCGGCCCACCGCGAGGAGGCCGACGGCGGCCGTGACGATGAGGCCGGCGATGATCGCAACCATGATCGCGGTGACCAGCTTCACCGAGCGGGTCGCCAGCCAGAGCGTCAGCAGCATGGCGCCAAGCATGACCATGGCGACGGCGCCGATGTTTTCCTGAAGCGTCGCGAATTCCTCGTCGGCGAGGGGGACTTCGCCCGTCAGGCGCACGCGCACGCCATGCGCTTCATCGAGCTTCAGCTCCCGCGCCGCGCGCATGACCCCGTCAGCCGCATTCTCGCCCGCCATCAGCGCGGCGTGATCGAGCACCGGCTGGACAAGGACGAGGCGGCGCTTGGGCAGCGCAAGCCCGCCGCTGCCGGTATCGAACAGCTCCTGCCACGAGAACGCAGGGTTCTTGCCATCGAGCAAGCCGTCGATGGCTTTTGACAGCGCGTTCAAGGGTTTGTCGATTCGCGCGAGGTTCACGTCGCCGCGGTTCACCCCGTCGAGCATGGTCGAGAGCGAGCTTGCGACGCCGCGCAGCGAGGGATCGGCGGCGAGCGGGCCCAGCAGTGGCTGCGCGTCGATCATTGTCCGCGTCGCGCTGCGCACGTCCTCCACCGAGCCGAACAGTAGGCCTTCCCGTCCGAAGAAATCACCGCCGTCCGGGCGCGTGACGCGGCGGAAGGTCTTGCTGTCCGCGGCGAGCGCTGCTGTCAGGCGGGCGGCGCCATCTTCGGCGAGTTCGGGCGTCTTGCCGTCGATCACCACCAGCATCACGTCGCGCAGCTGCGGGAATGCCTCTTCCATCCGCCGCTCTTCGACGCGCCAGGCGACATCGGGGGAAATCAGCTGCGAGGTATCGGTCGTGATCGCCATGCGCTGCATCGCGGTCAGCAGCGCGGCTGCCGTGACCACGAGCGCGATGGCGAGCGTCAGCCACGGCCGCCTGAGGCTGGCCGTGACCAGCGAGGCTGGCACCGTACGAAGCAGGGACTGTGCGCGGCTCACTTTGTGGCGGGCGGTCCGCTGCGGCCGAGGAAGTAGCGCAGCTTGAAGGCGATGGTTGCGTTCTGGCCGTTGTGGCCGAACACCGCGCTCTTCCAGCTCGGCGGGCCAAACGAAATGCGCGCATCGTTGGAGAAGCCGACGCCTTCCTTGGGAATGCCGAACAGCGCGCGGTCCACTTTCGCGTTGCTGTTTTCATCGTGGAAGGCCTGCGCGGCATATTGGCCGGGCGGCAGATCGCGGATGACCACCTGCGTCGTGCCGAGCCGGGCCGGGGCCTCGCCCGCCCACTGGCAATCGTCCTTCAGGAACTTGTCCTGCGTGCAGATATCGACGTGGATCCGGCCCTTGGCGGCGCGGACATTGCTGACATTGATGGTCAGCGTATGCCCGGGCGCCTGCGCGAAAACGGCCGCAGAAGCGCTGCATCCGATCACGAGGGCAAGGAACAGGCGCGTCCGCATCAAGCCCTTGCTTCCTGGACGCCAGCGCTGTTGTGGCGGAGGGCCTTGAGGACGGTATCGACGATCTGGGGGGCGTTGAGGCCTGCGGTGTCGTACTGCTTGTCGGGTGCGTCGTGGTCCTGGAACACGTCGGGCAGGCGCATCGTGCGGATGCGCAGGCCGGCGTCGGTCAGGCCCTCGTCGCT
>NZ_JAIEPN010000067.1 GCF_019748365.1 Novosphingobium sp. | reverse complement strand
CTCTGGCCGAAGAACGGCTTCATGGGCGTCGAAGTCACCGGCAAGACGCTCGGCCTCATCGGCGCGGGCAATATCGGCTCGATCGTCGCCAGCCGCGCGCTCGGCCTCAAGATGAAGGTCGTCGCCTACGATCCCTTCCTCACCCCCGAACGCGCGATCGAAATGGGCGTCGAAAAGGCCGATCTCGAAACGCTGCTCGCCAAGGCGGACTTCATCACGCTGCACACCCCGCTCACCAGCGAGACGAAGAACATTCTCAGCCGCGAAAACCTCGGCAAGACCAAGAAGGGCGTGCGGATCATCAACTGCGCGCGCGGCGGCCTGATCGATGAAGCCGCGCTCAAGGACCTGATGGATGCGGGCCATGTGGCCGGCGCCGCGCTCGACGTGTTCGAGACCGAACCGGCCAAGGAATCGCCGCTGTTCGGCACGCCCAACTTCATCTGCACCCCGCACCTCGGCGCGAGCACCACCGAAGCGCAGGTCAACGTTGCGCTCCAGGTGGCCGAGCAGATGGGCGAATACCTCACCACCGGCGGCGTGACCAACGCGCTCAACATGCCCTCGCTCTCGGCCGAGGAAGCGCCCAAGCTCAAGCCCTACATGGCGCTCGCCGAACGTCTCGGCAGCCTCGTCGGCCAGCTCGCGCACGACAACCTCACCAAGATCGCCATCGAGGTCGAGGGCGCCGCCGCGCAGCTCAACCAGAAGCCGATCACCGGCGCCGTGCTGGCCGGTCTGATGAAGCAGTATTCGCAGACCGTGAACATGGTCAACGCGCCGTTCCTCGCCAAGGAGCGCGGACTCGACGTGCGCGAAGTCCGGCATGACCGCGAAGGCATCTACCACACCCTCGTGCGCGTCACCGTCGGCACCGCGCAGGGCGATCGCTCGGTCGCGGGCACGCTGTTCGGCAACGGCGAGCCGCGTCTGGTCGAGATCTTCGGCATCGGCATCGAGGCGGACCTCGCCGGCGACATGCTCTACATCGTCAACACCGACGCGCCGGGCTTCATCGGCTCGATCGGGACGCTGCTGGGCAAGTCGGGCATCAACATCGGCACGTTCCACCTCGGTCGCCGCGAGGCCGGTGGCGAGGCGGTGCTGCTGCTCTCGGTCGATAGCCCCGTCAGCGAGGCCGTGCTCGCCGAAGCCCGCACCGTGCCGGGCGTGCGCACCGTCCGCGCGCTGAAGTTCTGATCTGCATGGGCGGATTGGACGGGGCCTCGTCCCTCTCCAATCCGCCCCGAATGCCGTTTGACGCCGCCCGCAAAGGCCCATAGCCTCTTGCCAACGGGGACAGACCTTTGGGGGAACAGACTATGCGCAAGATGCTTCTGGCTGCGGCCATGCTCGGGCTTACGGCCACACCCGCACTCGCCAACGACAACGCGATGATCCAGGCCGCCGACGACGCGCTCGCCGCCGCGTTCAACAAGGGCGATGGCGCTGCGGTCGGTGCGATGTATGCGCCCGATGCCACCCTGCTCCCCGGCGACAACAAGCTCTACAAGGGCGCAGACATCACCGCATGGTGGATTGGCGCGACCAAGGCGATCACCAACCTCAAGCTGACGGTGCTCGAGACCGAGCGCCTCTCCCCCACCTACATCCGCGAAATCTCGCGCGTGCAGTTCGATACGCTGGGCGCCAATTCGGTCCACGCCGACGTCACCGCGGTCGTCGTCTACAAGCTGGTGGATGGCAATTGGATGCTCTGGACCGATATCTTCCACTGATCCCAATCGCTTAGCCCTCTCCCCTGCAGGGGAGAGGGTTGGGAGAGGGGAACAACGCCACAAGAGGCTCTGTCCTTGATGTCTGAAAACAGTGCCTACGATGCCGTCATCATCGGTGCCGGCGTCATCGGCTGCGCCATCGCGCTCGATCTCGCGCGGCGCGGTTTCAAGACTCTGAACGTGGATCGCGGCCCCGCGCCGGGGCACGGCTCCACATCATGGTCGGCCGCGATCATCCGGCCCTACTATTCGACCATCGACGGCACCGCGCTCGCCTATGAAGCACACTTCGCCTGGCAGAACTGGGAGGCGTACCTCGGCTACCGCCCCGATGCCGCGCTGCACTACCACGAAATCGGCTGCCTCGTCCTCGAAGCGGCGGACAATCGCCAGCTGGCCGGCACGCGGACGATCATGCGCGAAGTCGGCGTTCCCTTCACCGACGTTTCGCCAAGCGAGCTTCCCGAATGGCTCCCCGGCGCGGACTTGCGCCAGTTCAGCCCCGTGCGCCGCATCGATGATCCCCAATTCGGCGAAACCGCAGGCGATCCCATCACCGGCGCGATGTTCTGCCCCACCGGCGGCTATATCAGCGATCCCCAACTCGCCACCGCCCAGATCGCCGGAGCCGTGGAGCGCGCCGGCGGCCAGTTCCGCTTCAACGACACCGTCCTCGCCATCCACCAGTCCGCAGGCAGGATCACCGGCCTCACTTGCGCCAGAAGCGGCCTGATCCACACGCCCATCGTCATCAACGCCGCCGGCCCCGCCTCCCGCTGGGTGAATGCCCTTGCCGGTGCGCATCAGCCCCACCACATCAGCACCCGCCCGCTGCGGCAGGAAGTCGCCCACGTCCCCATGCCGCAGACGCCATCGGGCCCCAGCTTGCGCTTCGTCCTCACCGATGCGGACGCCGGCATCTACATGCGCCCGGAGCAGTCGGACCACCTGCTGATCGGCTCGCTGGAACCCGCCTGCGACCACCTCGAATACCTCGACAGCGAAGACTACGAGACCAGCCTCACCGAGCAATGGACCAACCAGGTCTGGCGCGCCGCGCTGCGCTTCCCCCACCTCGGCATCCCCAACACCGCGCAAGGCTTCGCTGCGCTCTATGATGTCAGCGAGGACTGGATTCCGGTCTACGACCGCAGCGACATCGCAGGCTATTTCACCGCCGTCGGCACCAGCGGCAACCAGTTCAAGAACGCCCCCTTGGTCGGCGCCCTGATGGGCCATCTGATCGAAAGCGTGGTGAACGGTGCCGACCACGACAGCGCCCCCTTGCGCTTCCACTTGCCCTTCGCCGGCCGCGAAGTCAGCCTCGAAGCCTTCTCGCGCCTGCGCCCCATCAACCGCGCGAGCAGCTTCTCGGTTCTGGGGTAGCGGCGCCGTTTCTCCAGCGCCATTTCCCACCCTTCGTCATTCCCGCGAAAGCGGGAATCCAGAGCCGCAATCCCGCCTCAGTCAATCGTCGAAGCGCCGTCCACCACCAGACTGCTGCCCACCGCGAACGAAGAGCGGTCCGAAAGCAGCCACATCACAGCCTCGGCCACTTCGCTCGGCTGGCCAAGGCGGCCAATCGGATGATTGGCGACCGCCGCCTCATGCACGCCGGGCGTCTCGAACATTTTCGCCGTCAGATCGGTATAGATGAACGCCGGGCACACCGTGTTGATGCGGATCCCCTGTGCCGCATATTCAAGCGCCGCCGTCTTGGTCAGGCCGATAACGGCGTGCTTGCTGGCAACATAGGCGCTCTGCCCGGCCCAGCCGATGATCCCGGCGGCAGACGCGATGTTGACGATCGCCCCGCGCCCCTGCGGCTTCATCACGCCAAGTTCGGCCTGCATGCAATGCAGCACGCCCATCACGTTGACGTCGAGCACACGGCTGAACACATCCGCCGGATAGTCCAGCACTTCGGCCGAAGCGCCAACGATCCCGGCGTTGTTGACCGCCCCGTCCAGCCCCTGATGAAGCTGCACCGCCTGCGCGATCGCGCCCTGCACATCGGCTGCGGCGGTGACATCACCGGCATGGCAACTCACCCGCAGCCCCCGCTCCAGCAGCGGCGCGGCCACCGCTGCGATGGCCGCTGCATCAAGATCAAACAGCGCAAGGTTCGCCCCCGCCGCCCCCAGCGCCTCAGCCACCCCGCGGCCAATCCCCGCACCCGCGCCGCTGACAAACACCGTCCGGCCCGCAAGCCCGCGATCATTTTCCGGCGCAACCTTCATCATGGCAATTCTCTCCCCCGCATGGCCCGCGCCAGCAGCCGGGCGCTCCGGAAAGAGCGGCGCATGCCCATCATTCCGCCCGACAATCCCGGCAGAATGACCGGAACCGCGCGCATTGGCGATGACACCACCCGCCACTTAATTGCCGCCCACCGCCATGGGCCAACCCCGATCCTTCGCCATCGCCCAATCCTTCGTCATTGCAAGCAAAGCGAAGCAATCCAGAGCGCTGTAGCGCAGACGGCATTTGGGCATTGTTGCCCTGTCGCCGCAATCCCTGCCACCGCAACCCCATCGCCATTTCCCGTGCGCATCCAGCGCATCGGTCATGGCCCCGATCAGACGGGTGCGTTGCTGCCAGAGCGGGCGATCGGGCGGGATATGGTAGATCGCCTGAAGGTAGGCTCTGACCCAGACGGAAAGGCCGCGATAGGCGTCGAGCTTGGGATCTTCTCGGTCGAGATAATTGTAGGGACAGTATACCTATTCCACCGCATGACTGCTCACTGCAAAACTGCGATGGAAATGGGGATGCTGTCCCCAGAATTACCCTCACATCTCCAGCAGAATGGGAAGCCTAAATCCCCACAGGCCTTAGACCGGGTCAATTCGATGCCGTGATCTGCAGCAGCCCCATGCGCGTAAACATTCGGCCATAGCCCGACCGCGGCAAGAATTTCTTCAAAAACGCCACGAACGCCTGCTTGGTGGGGAAGCGGTATTGGCCAAAGTTCGCATCGAACATGACAAAACTGGCGCCCGCAGAATAAATGCCGATACCATGGGCATTTGTATTGGGGCCGTCGAACCTGACATAGTTATAACCAGTTGATTCCGATACCATTTCCACTACCAGCTCCGCGTTGCGATTGAACTCGAAAGACTTCAGGCCTTATTTAGCAGGTGTCAGCGCATATTGTGCGACCGATCTAACCACAGCATAATCCACCGCCCACCATGTCTTGTTGGGTTGATTGTTAAATGCGTCGATCGCCTTTGACTGCTCGTCCATGATAGTTTTGAGCTGTATAAACACCGGACCAACCGTTGCGTTCATTGCGGGCCGATCCGGGCAAGCCTTGGTTGCCGGGCCGAACCAGGCAAGAAAATCCACCCCGGCAAAGTTCTTCTTGATCCACATGATCGCAAGGGCATGACACCATCCGCTTGAAACCGTACCGCCGCCAACGATGCAACGAATGTCGAGCGTCTGATCATATCGCCAATCACAACTTCCCCCAGTGTCGCGCGCATCAGTTGCCGCATTGTCGAAATCATATGGCATGGCCTTGAGTCCTCTCCCAAACAGCGCAAATTCGGTCAAATTAGCACAGCCCCCACCGAGTTGCTAGAGATGGCACCTGATCCTGGACGCGCTGGACACGTGCCAATCGGTTATACTCCTGCGGAATTCAGGGCGGAATTCCGGGGACAGTATACCTATTCCATCGGGTTACGGTCGGGTTACGGTAATACCAGACCAAATCCCCAAACTCTGCCATCTAGCCGACCTGACCATGCCCCACCACAACTCCAACCTCACCCGAATAAATAACAGACGTGTCTGTTATTTATAATCCGCTGTCCTACAACCGCCGCCTTGCGGCATAACGCCCGCATGCACCGCGAACCCAGCACAATTTCGCCATTCTTCACGCCCCACCGGGTGCCGCAAAGGCCGCGCACCCGGCCCCACACTTTCCGCCATGGACTGTGTCAACTGTGTCAACTTGGTGCGCTCCGCGCCCCTCCGCAGGCCTCGGCCAGCCACCGTGCCCGCCCCGCGCAAATGGGGTTCGCATCCCGCGCGCCGTGGGCTAGGGCGCTGCGGTCATGAGCGAACCGAACCCCGATCTCCTGCCCGAGGGCCTTGAAGACCGCCTGCCGCGCGAAGCCGCCGCGACGACGCGGGTGATGCGCAGTTTGCAGGATGTCATGCACGGCCACGGCTATGACCGCGTCCTGCCGCCGATGATCGAGTTCGAGCGCAGTCTGGCTGCGCGGATGGACGGGATCAACCAGCGCCGCATGTTCCGCTTTGTCGATCCGGCGTCCCTCCGGATGATGGCGCTGCGCAGCGATCACACGCCGCAGATCGGCCGCATCGCCGGCACCCGCCTCGCCGCCGCCGCGCGGCCCTTGCGGCTGTGCTATGCGGGGCAGGTGCTCACCATCAAGGGCGATGCGCTCGATCCGGCGCGCGAGCGGCTGCAGTGCGGGGCGGAGCTGATCGGCACCGACAATGTCGCGGCGGCGACCGAGGTCGTCTCCATTGCGATCGAGGCGCTGCAGGCCGCGGGCGCGCAGGGCGTCAGCGTCGATTTCACGCTGCCCGATCTCGTCGATACCCTTGCCGCCAAGGCTTTCCCGCTTGCCGCCCAGCAGATCGAGGCCGTGCGGCGCGAGCTGGATACCAAGGATGCCGGCGGGCTCGTCGATGCGGGGGGCGAGGCCTATGTCCCGCTGCTCTATGCCACCGGCGATTTCGAGACGGCGATCGAGAAGCTTGCCGCCATCGATGCCGGCGGCGCGCTCGCCAGCCGCATCGCCGCGCTGCGTGCCATTGCCGCCGCGCTGGGCGGCACCGCGCGCCTCACGCTCGATCCTTCGGAGCGGCACGGCTTCGAATACCAGTCGTGGCTGGGCTTCACGCTCTATGCCGATGGGTCACGCGGCGCGCTCGGCCGCGGCGGCACCTATCGCATTGCGGGCCCCGGCGAGGGCGAAGTCGCGACCGGCTTCTCGCTCTATCCCGATGCCCTGATCGCGCAAGTGGCCGAGGCCGAACAGGCACCCGAAAGCGTGTTCCTCCCCCTCGGGCATGACCGCGATGTCGCCGCCCGCCTGCGCAGCATCGGCTGGCGCACGGTGGCGGCCCTCAGCGAGGCTGACAGCGCGGCGCCGCTCGGCTGCACCCACGTGCTGCGGGGCGGCGAGCCGGTGAAGCTCTAGAGCTTCACGACCTCGCCGTCTTCCTTGGTGAAGCTTTCGGGCTTCTTGTCGAGCAGATCGAGCACCAGTTCCGAGGGCCGGCACAGCTTGGTACCCTTCGGCGTCACCACGATGGGCCGGTTCACCAGGATCGGGTGCTCCACCATCGCCGTGAGGATCGCCTCGTCGCTGGTGGCGGGATCGGTGAGGCCAAGCTCTTCCGCCGGCGTGCCCTTGGTGCGCATGATGTCGCGGGGGGCGGCGCCCATCTGGATAAGGATCTCGTCAAGCTGCGGCCGCGTCCACCCGGCCTTGACGTATTCGACGACGTCAGGCGCGTAGCCCGCCGCCTCGATCATCGCGAGCGCGTTGCGCGAGGTGCCGCACTTCGGGTTGTGGTAGATGGTGATGGGGAAGCTCTGGGTCATGCCGGGTCCTCTGCCAGAAGCCAGCCGAACACGGCAAGGGCAAGGAGCGCCCCGGCCAGTTGTCCGGCAATGAACAAGGGGATCGAAGCGGGCGCAATGCCTGCGAAGGTATCAGTCAGCCCCCGCGCCAGCGTTACCGCCGGGTTGGCGAACGAAGTCGATGCGGTGAACCAGTAGGCCGAGGTGATATAGAGCCCGACGGCCACGGGTGTGAACTCGGCGCGGTGCTTCGATAGGCCAAGGATCGTGCCGATGAGCCCGAACGTCGCCACAAGCTCCGCAAGGCTCTGGCTCCAGCCATCACGGGCGTGGGTGGACACTTGCAGCAGGGGCGCTGCAAACATCGCATGCGCCAGCCACACGCCCAGCACCGCGCCGATGACTTGCGCTGCAACATAGCCCAGCGCGTCCGCCGCCTTGCGTTCACGGCGCAGCACGGTGACCAGCGTGACGGCAGGATTGAAGTGCGCGCCGGAGATCGGGCCAAACACATGGATCAGCACCACAAGCCCCGCACCGGTCGAAATGGTGTTGCCCAGCAGCGCGATGGCATCGTTCCCGCCCGCGAGCCGCGCGCCCATCACGCCGGAGCCGACCACGATTGCCAGCAGCAGCAGGGTGCCAAGACCTTCCGCCACGATCCGCCGCGCAAGGCTCATGCGCAGGCCTCGCAATCGGGCGCAAGTTCGGCGAGCGGCGCGCAGATTTCCGGCCTTCCGCCGCAGCAATCTTCGGCGAGGAAGCCCATCAGAGCGCGCATCGCGGCATAGTCTGCCGAGTAGATCACCGAACGACCCTCGCGCCGCGCGCTGACCAGCCCGGCATGTTCAAGAATCGCAAGGTGCGTCGAAAGCGTGTTGGGCCGCGCGCCCACTTCGCGCGCGATCACGCCAGCAGGCAGGCCTTCCGGTCCGGCCCTGACAAGCAGGCGGAACACGGCGAGCCGGTGCCCTTGCGCAAGCGCCGAAAGCAGATCCACCGCGCGCGGCAGGGGAAGAGGTGCGGTCAAGCTCGGCTCCTGATTCGATATTTCGGCGATAATCGAAATGGGAGCGCGGGGCCAGTGGCTGCGCGCTGCCGGGCCCCGTTTCCCTTGCCCTTGGCCCCGCACTCCCCTAGGGCGCCAGCCGACTTCGAACTGCAACAGAAAGAGTGCGCGAGCCGTGGCCAACGTGACCGTGATCGGTGCCCAGTGGGGCGATGAGGGCAAGGGCAAGATCGTTGACTGGCTGGCTAGCCGTGCCGACGCCGTGGTGCGGTTCCAGGGCGGCCACAACGCCGGGCACACGCTCGTCGTCGATGGCTCGGTCTACAAACTCTCGCTGCTGCCGTCCGGCATTGTCCGCGGCACGCTTTCGATCATCGGCAACGGTGTGGTGCTCGATCCCTGGGCCTTGAAGGCGGAAATCGAGAAGCTGACCGGGCAGGGCGTCAGCGTGCATGCCGAGAACTTCGCGATTGCCGACAATTGCCCGCTGATCCTGCCGCTCCACCGCGATCTTGATGGCTTGCGTGAGACGGCGGCGGGTTCCGGCAAGATCGGCACCACCGGGCGCGGCATCGGCCCCGCCTATGAAGACAAGGTCGGCCGGCGTGCGATCCGGGTCTGCGATCTGGCGCATCTCGATGCGCTCGATTCGCAGCTCGATCGGCTCTGCGCGCACCATGATGCCTTGCGCGCCGGTTTCGGCCAGCCGCCGGTGGACCGCGCCGCGCTGCTGGAAGAGCTCAAGGAAATTGCGCCTTTCGTGCTGCAATTTGCCCAGCCGGTGTGGAAGCGCCTGAAGAAGGTACGCAAGGCCGGCGCCCGCATCCTGTTCGAAGGCGCGCAGGGCGTGCTGCTCGATGTCGATCACGGCACTTATCCCTTCGTCACTTCGTCCAACACCGTCTCGGGCACCGCTGCTTCGGGCTCGGGCCTCGGCCCCAATTCGACCGGCTTCGTGCTGGGCATCGTCAAGGCCTACACCACCCGCGTCGGTTCGGGTCCGTTTCCGACCGAGCTGGAGGATGAAGTAGGCCAGCGACTGGGCGAGCGCGGCCATGAGTTTGGCACCGTCACCGGACGCAAGCGCCGCTGCGGCTGGTTCGATGCCGTGCTGGTGCGCCAGTCCTGCGCCATTTCTGGCGTCACCGGCATTGCGCTGACCAAGCTCGATGTGCTGGACGGGTTTGACAAGGTGAAGATCTGCACCGGCTACCGCCTGCGCGGGAAAGTGCTCGATTACTTCCCGAGCCACGCGGCCGATCAGGCTGCGGTCGAGCCGATCTACGAGGAAATGGACGGCTGGCAGGGCACCACCGCCGGCGCGCGTTCCTGGGCGGACCTTCCGGCGCAGGCGATCAAGTACATCCAGCGCGTGCAGGAACTGATCGAAACACCGGTCGCGCTCGTCTCCACGAGCCCTGAACGCGAGGACACGATCCTCGTCCGCGATCCGTTCGACGACTGAAGGCGGCCACGCCGAATCGGAGCTGGTTGGCGCTTCCACGCGATTTCGCCGGGGGTGAACCGGGGGTTCGGGATGTGTGACGGTTTCTTCCGCAATGCGGAATGCATCCGCTGTGCGCGGATCAAACTGTTGGATTTTCGCCGATTGTGGGTGCCCGGCAGCCAGAGCTTTCGCGGCCTTCATCCACTATGGAGGAATATGATCTTGACCTGAGCTTGTTTTGTTCCACTCTTGTTGGCATACGGACATTTACGGAGTGCGGTTTCGATGGGACAGGCTGCAAGGCAGTTCGACTACGGTAATGGCGATGCGCAGGCTCCTCGCGTGGTGGAGATGCGGGATCGCGGGCATGACCGTCCCTTGGGGCGCGTGCAGGATCGCGGCACATCGGCGCTGGCGGTCTCCATCTTTGCCGATCGCAGCTATCTGCGCGCGGAGATGGAAGAGGATGTGGTGGCCGCCGGCCTGCGCATCGCGCAGACCGCCGATCTCGGAAATCTGCTCGCCGCAGATGGCGGGCCGGCGCTTGGTGATCTGGTGCTGGTCGATTGCCCGGTGATCGACGGGGCGGAGCTGGCGGCGCTGGCGCGGCTTGATCTACGCGCGGCCAGGAGCGGGGCACACCTCATCGTTTCCACCAGCATCGGCTCGCTCGACGATGTGTTCGGCTGCCTCGATCAAAGCGAGGCGCAGATTCTTGTCACCCCCAGCCGCGCAGACCGTGTGATCGCGCTGGGCCGAACGCTGGCCCGCGCCGGGAACCGCGTGCGCGAACTCTCTGACGAAGACCGGCTCGCGCTGCTGCGCCTTACCGAACAGGTCGGCCAGATTGCCCAGAAGCTTGAAGCCTTGTCGTCCGGTTCGGGCGCTGCGGCGGCGTCTCAGGCTTCGGCGTTCCGCTTTGACGGCCCGGGTGACGAGGCGCGCCTTGACGATGGCACCGACCGGCTGGTTCGCGCTGCGCGGCCGCCGCTGCCCGATCCGCGCCTGGTCCGCAAGATCATCCGCCAGCGCCAGCTGCGCGCACGTTTCTTCGAGGGCGATCTCTTTGCCGATCCCGCCTGGGACATGCTGCTCGATCTCACTGCGGCCCGCGCCGAGCATGTCCGTGTCTCGGTCACCTCGCTGTGCATCGCCTCGGGCGTGCCGCCGACGACCGCGCTGCGCTGGATTGGCCAGATGACCGACGCCGGCCTGCTCCAGCGGGTGGACGACGAGACGGACCGCCGCCGCGCTTTCATCACGCTGACGGACAAGGCCGCCGATGCGATGGCGCGCTATTTTGCCGAACTCGGCACGGCAGCAGCGACGTTGATCTGACGCCGGGTTCGCGGAAGATCTGCCTGCACATCCCGGGCCGGCGTGCGCGTTTGATCGACTTCGGCTCGCAAGCGGCCCATAAGCATTTCGGTGTCCACGGTCCGGCCTCACTGGGCGCGTTGTGGGCTCGTACAAGGTAGCAGTGTGCTTAATGCAGGGGCCCAGCCATGCGCGCAAGGGCTGGTGCTCAGCGCCGCGCGGCGAGGCTTGGGGCGCTCGGCCAGACTACCCGGAGCAGTGGTGCGCCGTGTGCTGCGGGCATGGAAGACCGGGTTTGCATTGCTGCGTTTCTGCAGAGCCGCTGCTGGAACGGGATGCCTGCAGCATTCGTCACAAAGGCCGAGAGGTTGAATGGCTGGTGTCGATCAAGATCCGCCGCGGCGTAACCCGGCAGCCACCTGCCGATGGCGCGGATGCGCAGCGCTGGGTACACGCGGATCGCGCTGCTCAGGCCGCCTCGCGCGCCGCGCCAAGGATGCGATCGCCAAGCATCCGGCCGGAGATCCACGCACATTCGACGCGCGGCCCGAGCAGCCAATCGCCGCATGCGCCGATGCGCTGCTTTTCGTTCCACAGGCAGCCCAGCCCTGTGCCGGCAGACAAGGCATAGCGCCAGCGATGCGCCGAATGGGCGACCGGCTGATGGCCGTTCGCTCCGGTTGCTTCGTGCAGCGCGGTGAGCAGCAGAGGCGCGATTTCTTCCGGGCTGCGCTCGAGATGCGCAGTCGACCATTGCGGTGTCGCCTGCACGACCCAGCTCTCCGGCCCGCTCCGCCCGGGCTTGGCGCTATCACGTGCAGCCCAGGCGAGGATGCCGTGGTTGCGCAGGATGTCCTCGTCGTGGGGCAGGGCGGTGTCGAAGGCAAACATGCCCGTCCAGCACGGCTGCGACCGCGCAAACAGTGCGGTGCGGGCCAGTTCGAAATCATGCAGGGTAAGCATCGGTGCCGCTTGCTCGGCGGGAAGCGCAAGGACAGCCGCGTCGAAATGTTCGGTCGGCATGCCTTCGCCGAGGAGCCGCCATTGCGTGCCCTCTCGGGCAAGGCCGCTCACATGGTGGGAGAAGCGCACTTCGTGTCGCGCCGCCATTTCGCGGACCACAACGTTCATGGCCGGAACCCCGATCCATGCATCCGCACCGGCGTGTGGCCAGCGCACCGCCAGCCCGGCTTCGGCCCAACGCGCGACTTCGGCAGCGAAGCCGTCATGGCGGACAGTGAAGTACTGCGCCCCGAAGTCGAAGCTCGCTTCGCCGTGCGCCGTCTCAACCCGGCGCGAAGCCATGCGGCCGCCGGCTCTGCGACCTTTGTCGAACAGGGTGACTCGCCAGCCTTCCTTTGCCAGAACATCGGCACATGAGAGACCGGCAATTCCGGCCCCGATGATGGCAACGCTACGCATGGGTCTGATCGCCGTTACTTGCGACCCATCAGCGACAGCACTTCCTTGCGGCTGCTGTCATCCTCCAGAAAACAGCCGAGCATGCGGCTGGTAACCATGCCGACGCCCGGCGTGCGCACGCCACGCCCGGTCATGCAGCCATGCTGCGCTTCGATCACAACGGCGACCCCATGCGGCTGGAGGTTGTCCCAGATGCAGTTCGCAACTTCGCTGGTCAGTCGTTCCTGGATCTGCAGGCGGCGCGCAAAGCCATGCAGTACGCGCGCCAGCTTCGAGATGCCGACGACGCGGTTGCGGGGAAGATAGGCGATCGAGGCTGTGCCCGTGATCGGGGCGAGGTGATGCTCGCAGTGCGACTGGAACGGAATGTCGCGCAGCAGGACGACTTCGTCATACCCTGCGACTTCGCTGAACGTGCGGCGCAGGTGGATGCCGGGATCTTCCTCATAGCCGGCGCAATATTCGCGCCATGCGCGGCCGACGCGTGCGGGGGTATCGGTCAGCCCTTCGCGCTCCGGATCATCACCCGCCCAGCGCAGCAACGTGCGGATTGCTTCCTGAACTGGTTCAGGAACAATAAGTTTCCCGTCTTCGTCGCGCGCCTCGAACTCGTGATTGACGTAATTCATGCGTGCGCTCCGTCGGCGAGAGGAAGTTGCGTGCCGGAAGCGGCGACGCATCTGCTACAGAAAAAGGGCGTAAATCCGCGCGGCACATATTGCAGCACCGTCGCAAATGGGTTTACCCATGTAGCAATCTTGGGTCTAAGGATCGGGACAGGGCCGGTTTTTGGGAACATGGACCTAAGGGCAATTGCGCGCGGCGCGCCGGAGCCGAAGGGAAGACGTATGGCAATTGGCGCAATGATCGAGAACAGCCTGGTGGCTGCGGTGGTGAGCAACCCGCGTTTGCCGGACAATCCCATCGTGGATTGCAACGCGGCATTCATGGAGCTCACCGGCTATGGGCGGGATGAAATCATCGGCCGCAACTGCCGCTTCCTGCGCGGACCGGGCACCGAACCTGAACTGACCGCGCAGCTGCGCGATGGTATCGCGGCGCGCGTGCCGGTGATGGTCGAACTGCTCAACTACAAGCGCGATGGGACGCCGTTTCGCAACGCGGTGATGATCGCGCCGATCTTCGATGCTGCGGGTGAGCTGGAATGGTTCCTCGGCAGCCAGGTGGAAATCGCCGGGGCGGCCGATGCGGTGCCAAGCGCCCGCGCCGTTGAAGCGCGCGAAAAGGTTGCCTCGCTTTCCCGCCGCCAGCGCGAGATCCTGGAATGCATCGCGGCCGGTCGGCTCAACAAGCAGATCGCTTACGAGCTTGGGCTTAGCGAACGCACCGTGAAGCTTCACCGCGCGGCAGTGCTGCGCGCGCTGGGCGTACGCACGAGCGCAGACGCCATCCGCATGGCGATCGAAGCAGGGCTCTGAAGCCTGCTCTCACCGCGATGAAGCAAAGGTGCCGGCGCGGGCATTGGGCCCCGCCAAAACGGCGTCTTTTGCCCTCCGGGACAGGTTGAGAGCGCGCGGGCCGAAGCCCACCCTTTGCGCATCGGGTCGATGGAGCAAAGCTCTTCTTCGCGGTCGCAAATGGGTGCGAGCCTTCTGGTCCCCCCCGCTTCACCGGGAGGCTCGCACCTTTCATTTTTATCTCATGAAATCTCCAATCGGCTCCGCAGGATAGGTCGGAAGCCGATACGTCCGTGCGGTGTCCTGCGGCCGATCCTGAGGCCATGCGCGAGGACGAATCGCCTGATCGCCGTGGTGCTCTGTCGAAATCCGCGCTGCTCGCCGCACATGGCAGGCAAGCAGATAGCGAAAGGACCTTGCATCATGACCCGGACACTTGTTTCCACGCGTGCAGAGCGGATTCCCCTTTGGCTCCTTTTCGTCGCCGGCGCCGCGATGGCCTGGAACCTGTTTGGCCTCTACCAGTTGAACGACAGCATGATGCAGTCCGAAGGTGGGTTGATGATGCGCGGCATGAGTGCCGAGGCCGCGCGTATCTACCATGCCCTGCCGGCCTGGATGCATGTTGCCTTTGCTCTGGGTGCGGGGGGCGGAGCGTTCGGCGCCATGCTTCTGGCGATGGGCCGGCGCGGCGCCACCATGGTATTTTCTGCCTCGCTGGCGGGCTATATCGCACTGTTTGTCGGGGACTGGATCCACGGGCTGTTTGCCGTTCTGCCCGGGCAGATGAGCATCGCCGCGGTGGTGCTGGCTATTGCCGTGGCGATGTTGGCGCTCTCGGCATGGGCGCAACGGCGCGGCTGGATTGCGTGAGAGTACGCAAAAGGATCCCCCCGGCCCTGAAGCCGGGGGGACAGGCTGCGTACCTCGTGAATGCGATCAGAACATCACGCCCATTTCAAGCCGCCCGCGCACCTGTTCCTTGTTCAGGCCCGCAGCACCAAAAGCGGCGCCCGGAGCGATCTCGCCGGCGCGGACATAGGAGAATTCCGGCCGGATGAAGAACCGGTCCCATGTGTAGGTGGGTGTGACGGTGAAGCTGAAGGCGTTGGAGCCGGGGCCATAGAGGAAGTTCGCGGCCGTGGCGCTCGGGCGGTTGCTGTCGATGTATTCGAAGCGCACCGGCAGGCTCCAGTGATCGTCGACCTTGTACTTGGCGAGCAGGCCGACCGCGAAATTCTGCGCCTTGGTGGTGCCCAGCTGCGGCAGGTCCGGGACCCATGCATACTGGAAGTAGGGCTGCACCAGCCACTTGCTGCCGGAGTAGCTGTAGATCACGTTGAGGATGGTGCTGTTGTTCTGCACCGTCGGCGTGTTGAAGGTGGAGCGATAGTTCTTGCTGAGCGCGCCGCCCAGCACCACCGAGAGGGCGTGCGGCCCGTCAGCGTAGGTGACGATGCCCGAAAGCCAGTTGAGCTTGCCGGAGAAGAAGCCGTCGGTGTAGGCGAGGCTGAAGCTGAGCTTGCCGGCCGTCACGTTGGCCTGCACACCGCGGGTCATCACGTTTTCCTGGCCCCACAGGACGCCGCGTTCGATGTTCATGTTCTGGAAGGTGAAGGGCGCTTCCAGACCGATCAGCGTGGGCAGGATACCGCCCTGGATGTTGAAGTTGGCCGAAGGCGCAAACTTTACTCAGGCCTGGGGAACCACCCCATAGCTGTTCTTGGTGTAGTCGGTCGACTTCACGAAGGCAGCGCCCAGCGTTTCCTGGTTGTAGAGGCCAGCCTGCACGAGGAACTGGAACACGCCTTCCGGCTTCTGCACGATCACCTGCGCGTTCGACAGATCGGCAAAGCTGTCGGCCACACCGGGTGTGCTGTTCGACTGCGTGCCAAAATAGCCGCTGCCAATGGCGGTCACATAGAGTTTGGAGCCTGCCACATCGACGCTGATCGGATCGGGGTTATAGCTGAGCGGGCCGGCAAGGGCCGGGAGAAGCGCCGGGGGAGGTGCGGCTTCCTCGGCGTGCGCGGCATTCGCGGCGAGCGTGGAAACAGCGGACATAAATGCCGTGGTGGCAAAACGGAACTTCATGTGGAACGACCTCCCTGGGACCAAGCCCGAGATTAAGGATACCGTTCCTGCCTGCAACCACACCCTGCGTGGCATCTCACCATCTGGTGCCACGTCCTGTGCGGTGAAGTAATACTTACGGCAAAAATATTGCTACTTGATTGCTGAATAGTGTCTGAACATTTCTAAACGTGCTGCAGTGCAAAAAACTCGTGCTGCGGTGTTTTTGCAACAGCGGGCGCCGTCACCCGGCCGGACTGTGGGCCCCGGGCATCGGCAGACGGATCACGGCGGCAAGCCCCGTGCCTTCGCCATCAAGCCCACGCTTGTTGATCAGCGCCAGGGTGCCGCCCTCCAGCTTGACCGCCGCCTTCACGATGGAAAGGCCAAGCCCCATCCCCGGCGTATCGCGGGTACGTGCGGTGTCGAGCCGGAAGAACGGCTGAAACACATCCTCCATGCGGTCTTCGGGAATGCCGGGACCATCATCCTCGATGCGGATGACAACGACATCGGTTTCGTTCGCCAGCGAGACGCGGACGTTGCCGGCATAATGCAGCGCATTGTCGATAAGATTCGCCAGCGCCCGGCGGATCGAGACAGCGCGCGCCATGATCTCGCAGCTCTCCGGCCCGTCATAATGCGCGTCGAGGCCCTGATCCGCCGCGCTGTCGACCAGCGTGGCGGCCATGATCGCGATATCGATTCGCTGCGGGGGGATCTGCGTGCCGCCAGCCTCGACGAAGGCCTGAAGCGATTCGAGCAGATGGCGCATCTCGCCAATGTCATGCTCGAGTTCGGCACGCGTTTCCTCGTCGAGCCCGGCGCCCTCCAGCCGCAACTGGAGCCGCGCCAGCGGGGTGCGCAGGTCGTGGCCGATCGCCAGCATCGACTGGGTGCGTTCGGCTTGCTGGCGCTGGATGCGGCGCTGCATCTGATTGAAGGCGCGGATCAGCCGACGCACTTCATCGGGCCCCTGCTCGGGCAGACCGCCAAGGCTTGGCGTCTCGATATTCCGCAAGGCGCCGACGAGCATCTGGAGCGAGCGCATCGTCGCACGGAACATCAGCCATGCGAGGGCACCGAGAATCAGCGTGGGCAGCAGCATCGGCAGGATCTGCCAGAAGGACAACTGCACGCTGATCTTGCCGGCATACGTGTGGAAGCGCAGCGCGCTGCCATCGCTGAGCACCAGCGTGCCGGCCACTTCGCGGCTGTTATGGGTGTGCAGCACCACCAGGCGATGGCCATCTGCCGCAAGCTCCGGCCCCGCCGAAAGGATGCGCGTGGCAAGCGAGGGATCGGACGAGCGCAGGTCCTCGGGCGAAGGCCGCGGGCGCCATGCGAGGTCGAAATGGCGGGTCGCCAAGGCGCGGGCAGTCTCGGCCCTGTGCGCGGGCTGCTCACGCTGGACCGCGCGAGCCGCAAGCGCCAGATGCTCCCCGATGCGCGCGGCATTGTCGCGCTGCACGGCCATGGTGGTCGCCGAATCGAACAGGAAGGTGTTCGCAAGGAAGTCGACCGCGGCGACCAGCAGCAGAATCGCCAGCAGCCGCTCGGTCAGGCCAAGGCGGCGAAGTCCCAGGCGATACGGGCGTTTCAACCCCGCCGGACTTCCGCCTTGAACATGTAGCCCACCCCGCGCACCGTCACGATCGGGGGTTCGCTGCCGCTTGCCGAAAGCTTGCGACGCAGTCGGCTGACCAGCACGTCGATGCTGCGATCCGAGCTGTCGCCAAGGCGCGTGCGCGAAAGCTCGATCAGACGTTCGCGGCCAAGCACGCGCTGGCGGTGGCTGACGAACGTGGCGAGCAGATCGAATTCGGCGCCGGTGAGATCGACCATCGCACCGCTGGGCGAGCGCAGTTCGCGCCGCGAGAGCGAAAGCGTCCAACCCTCGAAGTGAACTTCGCTGGTGCGCTCGTCGCCCTTGGTGAACCCCTCGCCGCCGCCGCGCCGCAGCACCGCGCCGATCCGCGCGATCAGCACCCGCGCGCTGTAGGGCTTGGCAATGTAGTCGTCTGCTCCGAGTTCGAGCCCGAGCACGCGGTCTTCCTCGCTGCCGCGCGCCGAGGCGAAGATGATCGGCACATCGCTTTGCCGACGCAGCTTGCGGAAGAGTTCGATCCCGCTGGCACCGGGCAGCATGATATCGAGCACAACGAGTTCGGCAGGTTCCGCTTCGAGCATCACCCACATTTCGGCGCCTGTGGCGGCCGTGCGCACGGCATAGCCGTTTTCGCGCAGGGCGCGCGCGGTGAGCATGCGCAGGGAGACGTCGTCTTCAACGAGCAGAATGGAAGGTGCAGTCATGTCCGTGCTTTCGAACCTAGGGGGGCTGGGCATCGACGGCGACCGGGGGCAGGTACCCGGCGGTCAGTGGCAAGAGCAGGCGTGGCAGGCAGTATGGACAAACTCCGCGGCTCGTGTGCGCAACGATCCGATGATGACTTTGCATTGCCTGCATTCGTCCCTCTAATGACGAATTGTGTCTTGTGCAAAATCGCCTGTCACCATGGCCTGCTGTCCTGCCAATCGGCACGCACATCGACACCTCCGATTGACGAACCGCCCAAAACCCAGCATGAGCGCCACTTCCGCGCGAGCGGGCGGTTAGCTCAGTTGGTAGAGCATCTCGTTTACACCGAGAGGGTCGGCGGTTCGAGCCCGTCACCGCCCACCATGCGGCCACTCCCCCGATTTCGAGGCCATAGGCTTTGCTTATAGGCTCGCCATAGCAAATCCGATTGGCCACCTGCGGGCCGCCACGTTATCTCATTACGTGCGGACCGGGCCCCTCTGGTAGCTGTCACCCCCCCGCTTCAGACAGCTGCGATGTCGGACCGCATCGAGCCGACCCGGACAGTCCAATCCCCCCCCACTCATCAGGACTGCACGGGTCGGCTCGAACCGGATCACTCGGACCTGGAGAGAGGCAATGCAAGCACAGGACTATCGGCTGACACTGGTGCACCACCGGCTGGAGACCGAAATCGGCCGCGAGCAGGCGCGCAGGGCGCCCGATCGTTGGCGGTTGATGCGGTTGAAGAAGCTGAAGCTGGCAATCAAGGACCGGCTGCACCGGCTGGCGCGGCCCGGCGAAGTGGCCGGTTAGTGGCAAAGGCCCATCAGGGCGCCTCGAATGCGCCCTGATGGCTTTCTAGCGCAGCGTATCGGCCAGCATGGCATCGGTGCGCGGGCCGGCCCAATCGTGCGAACCGATCATGCGCCAGACTTCCTTGCCTTGCGCATCATAAAGCACGGTGGTGGGCAGCACGCCCGTGTTGTAGTGCTGGCTGAGCGCGTTCTCGGGATCGAGCCAGGGCGCGAGGTGCGTCAGCTTGCGGTCCTTGAAGAAGGCATCGACCGCCGCCGCCTGATCCGAATCCTGCGAGATGGTGAGCACGGCGAGCTTGTCTGCCTTCGCGCCGGCGAGGGCATCGAGCGCGGGCATCTCGAGCTTGCAGGGGCCGCACCATGTCGCCCAGAGGTTGATCAGCACCGGTTTGCCCTTCAGGTCGAGCAGGCGGATCTTCTTCCCCGATGGATCGCTGAACGTGAAATCGGGCATCGCGGCGCCGCGATTGCTGATGTCCAGCGAACCATTGGGCGGACTGGGCGCTTCCGCCTGAGCGGCAGGCGCGGAAGCGGCGCTCTGCGGTTGCGTGTCTGCCGGGGTTTGCTTATCGCACCCGGCGAGAAGGCCCGCAGCCACAAGCGGGACCATGAAAGCGAACGGACGCGGCGAAATGAGCGGCAATTCAGGCTCCAACCAGATGTGGGGCGGGCGCTTCGCGGCGGGCCCTTCGGCCGTCATGCGCGAAATCAACGCCTCGATTCCCTTCGACAAGGTCTTGTGGCGGCAGGACATCGCCGCGTCAAAGGCCCATGTGGCCATGCTGGGCGCGCAGGGTATCGTCACGGCGGAGGACGCGGCGCTGATTTCCGGCGGGCTCGATCAGGTTGCCGCCGAGTATGAGGCGAGCGGGGTTCCGGAAAACTGGGACCTCGAAGATATCCATATGACGACCGAGAGCCGGCTTGCCGAACTGATTGGCCCGGCAGCGGGGCGCCTTCACACCGCGCGCAGCCGCAACGATCAGGTCGCGACCGATTTCCGGCTCTGGGTGCGCGATTGTGTGGACCAGACCGGCGCGGCACTGGAGGCCCTGCAGGTGGCGCTGGTCACCCGCGCCGGTGAGCATGCGGCGAGCATCATGCCCGGCTTCACCCACCTGCAGACCGCGCAGCCGGTTACGCTGGGGCATCATCTGATGGCCTACTACGAGATGATCCAGCGCGACCGCTCGCGCTTTGCCGATGCACGGGTGCGGATGAACCAGTGCCCGCTGGGCAGCGCGGCGCTGGCGGGGACGGGGTTCCCTATCGACCGTGATGCTACCGCCAAGGCGCTGGGCTTCGATGGGCCGACCGCGAACAGCCTCGACTCGGTGTCCGACCGCGATTTCGCGCTCGATTTCCTGATGGCGGCGGCGCAGTGCTCGCTGCACCTCTCGCGCCTTGCCGAAGAATTCGTGATCTGGGCGAGCCAGCCGTTCGGTTTCGTCACCCTGCCGGACAGCCTTTCGACCGGCAGTTCGATCATGCCGCAGAAGAAGAACCCCGATGCGGCGGAGTTGGTGCGCGGCCACGCGGGGCGGATCGTGGGCTGCCTGACGGCGCTGATGATCACGATGAAGGGCCTGCCGCTCGCTTATTCCAAGGACATGCAGGACGACAAGCCGCCGGTGTTCGAGGCGGCCTCGCTGCTCGCGCTCTCGATCGCGGCGATGACCGGCATGGTGGCCGAGGCAACCTTCCGCACCGAGCGCATGCGCGGCGCGGCCGAACTGGGCTATGCCACTGCGACCGATCTGGCCGACTGGCTGGTGCGGCAGGCGAACATTCCTTTCCGCGAGGCGCACCACATCACCGGCGCTGCGGTGAAACTTGCGGAGAGCCGCGGCGTGGCGCTCGATCAGCTGGCGCTGGCGGACCTCAAGGCGATCGATGCCCGCGTGGACGAGCGCGTGTTTGCCGCGCTTTCGGTCGAGGCGAGCGTGGCGGCGCGCGCCAGCCATGGCGGAACCGCGCCGGACGAGGTAAGGAAGCGCGTGGCCGAGGCGCGCCTTGCGCTGGGCCTGGAGCCATGATGCGCAATCTTCGCAACCTGATCCTGCTGGCTGCCCTTGGCACTGCCCTGGCGGGCTGCGGTGCGCGGCGCGAGCTACAGCCGCTCAAAGGCCACGCGCTGCCCCCGGCGCCCTATGGCCGCGAGGACAAACCCGGGCCCGATGCGCTGCTGACCCCGCCGGTGCAGGCGAAACCGCAGCGCAATATCGAGCTCCGGCTTCGGTCGGAGGACCGCGAGGACGATCCCTTCGATCTGCCGCCGGAAGAATAGACCCCTGCTCTGGCCCCGCGCCGGACCCCAGTTTCCAGGAATACCCCGATGGATCATTTCGAATTTCGCGGCGGCGTGCTTCATGCCGAGGATGTGCCGCTGCCTGTGATCGCGGCCGAAGTCGGCACGCCGGTCTACGTCTATTCGCGCGCCACGCTGACGCGCCATGCGCGGGTGTTCCGCGATGCGCTGAAGGTGCTGCCCAAGGTTCACCTCGCTTTTGCGGTGAAGTCCAACCCGAACCTCGCCGTGCTCAAGGTGCTCGCGGCGGAGGGCTATGGCGCGGACGTGGTTTCGGCTGGCGAGCTGGACCGCGCGCTCGCGGCGGGCATTCCGGCGGCGGACATCGTGTTTTCGGGCGTTGGCAAGACATCCGCGGAAATGCGCCGCGCGCTGGAGGCCGGGTGCGGGCAATTCAATCTGGAAAGCGAGGAGGAGGGCGCTGAGCTGGCCGAGATCGCCGCCAGCATGGGGCTCACCGCGACGGCGACGCTGCGGATCAATCCCGATGTCGATGCGGGCACCCACGCCAAGATCTCGACCGGCAAGGCCGAGAACAAGTTCGGCGTGCCCTATGACCGCGCGGCGGGCATCTATGCGCGGCTTTCCGCGCTGCCGGGGCTGAACCTGCGCGGCCTTGCGCTGCATATCGGCAGCCAGCTTTCCCGGCTCGATCCGCTGGAAGCGGCCTTTGCCAAGGCCGGGGCGCTGATGCAGGCGATCCGCGCTGCGGGCTTTGCGGTGACCCACATGGACCTCGGCGGCGGCGTCGGTGTGCCCTACAAGGCGGGCGAAGTGTTCCCGCAGCCGGCGGACTATGCGGCCATGGTGGCGCGGGTCACGAAGGACTGGGACGTCACGCTGATGTTCGAGCCGGGGCGGCTGATCACCGGCAATACCGGCGTGCTGCTGACGGAAGTGGTCCGCGTGAAGCAGGGCGCGCTGCACCCCTGGGTCGTCGTGGACGCTGCGATGAACGATCTCGCGCGCCCGGCGATGTACGATGCCTGGCACGATTTCAGCGCGGTGAAGCCCAGCGGCGAGACCATGACCGCGAACATCGTCGGCCCGATCTGCGAATCGAGCGATACCTTCGCCATGGCGCGCGAGATCGACGTCGTGGCGCGCGGCGATCTTGCGGTGTTCCGCACCGCGGGCGCCTATGGTGCGACGATGGCGAACACATACAACTCGCGGCCCATGGTGCCCGAAGTGATGGTGGACGGCGCGAAGTGGGCGGTGGTGGCGGACCGGATCGAGCCTTCCACGATTCTTTCTGCCGAACGCGTGCCCGAGTGGCTTGAATGAGCCTGCCGAGCCTCCCGCTGTTTCACCGCCTCGCCGGGCAGCCGGTGGTGGTGCTGGGGCACGGCGAAGCGGCGGAGGCGAAGCGGCGGCTGGTGGTCCGAGCGGGCGGCAAGGTGATCGAGGACCTCGCCGAGGGCATCGATATCGGGGCGCGGCTGGCGTTCATTGCGCACGAGGATGAGGGCGCCTGTCAGGCCGATGCGATCCGCGCGCGCGGGGCGGGTTTGCTCGTCAATGTCGTCGACAAGCCGGCGCTGTGCGATTTCACCACGCCTTCGATCATCGACCGCGCGCCGGTGATCATTGCGGTGGGCACGGGCGGCGCCTCGGCGGGGCTCGCAAAGGCGCTGCGGCTGCGGTTGGAGCGGCTGCTGCCACAAGGGCTGGGCGCGCTGGCCGAAGCGCTCTACGCCGCGCGCGGGGCAATGCGGTCGCGCTGGCCGACGGCACCCGAACGCCGCCGCGCGCTCGATGCTGCTCTCGAAGAGGGCGGTGCGCTCGATCCCCTGCGTGGGGGCGATGCAGCCGCTGTTGCAGGCTGGCTGGCCCGCGGCGCGGATGGTGCCTCCGGGCGCTTCACGATCACGCTGCGCTCGGCCGATCCGGATGACCTGACGCTGCGCGAGGCGCGGCTGCTGGGGCAGGCTGATGCGGTTGTGGCGGGGCCGCAGGTGCCGGCGGCCGTGCTGGCGCGGGTGCGCGCGGATGCTGCGCGGCTTGTGCCGGGCATGCCCGAGCCGGAAGCCGGCATCGTAGTGGTGATCGAGGCAGGTCCGACAGAAACGTCGTCATTGCGAGCGTAGCGAAGCAATCCAGAGCGTCATGCGCAACCGCTCTGGATTGCTTCGCTGCGCTCGCAATGACGAGGGATTGGCTCGGGGGATGACGGGACTCGGGGCCGCTTGATACGGCCCGATTCGCTCAATCCGGCGCGACGATGTGCGCGAAGAGCTGGTCGAGGTGGAGCTGGAGTTCCTGCACCGCCAGATTGCCCGCGTGGCGCGGCAGGCTCAGTGGCAGGCTCATGCTCTGGTGAAGCGCCGAGGCTTCGGTAATCGTGAGCAGGCCGCGCTGGCGCAGGATGTTGGCCAGGCTGGCGATGCCGTTGATCGCGCAGATGTCCGAAACTTCCAGCGCTGCGAAGAGCTGGGGTAGATCAAGATCGGGCAGATCGGTCATTCAGGCAGGACTGGGGCTGGTGGCCAGCCGTTCCAGTCGCGAGCGTTCCCGGCCTTCTGTCACTTCGCGGAGCTGATCGGCCATGGCGCGCCATGCCTTTTCCGAGCGGAGCGCGCGGTCCCGCACATTGTCGAGCTTGGCGCCCGAGGCTTCCGTGGCCGCCTGATCGGCGCGTTCGATGAGAAATTCGTAGGACAACGCCATCAACATCGACTCCGGGCAGAAGAACAGGCGGAAGGAAGGCGCCCGCAGCGGCCGACGTATCAGCTGCTGCGGGCTCGCCTCGATCAGTTCGCGCTGGCGAGATTGATCGCCGATTCCTTGCCATTGCGGCCGGTCTCGACGTCATAGCTCACGCGCTGGTCCTTGCTCAGCGTGGCGAGGCCGGCGGCCTGCACGGCAGAGATGTGGACGAAGCTGTCCTTGCCGCCATCATCCGGCTGGATGAAGCCATAGCCCTTGTCTTCGTTGAAGAATTTTACGGTTCCGATAGTCATGGTCGCTTCCTT
>NZ_JAIEPN010000075.1 GCF_019748365.1 Novosphingobium sp. | reverse complement strand
GCCGCGCCGATCCCCGATGATGCCCCGGTGATCCACGCCACCTCTCCGGCAAATGCCATGTACGTCTCTCCCTCTTGTGCTCTGATTTAAAGATTGGCGCGCGTATTGGGCACCTTGGGCAGGGGGATGAATTCGTCCTCGTCCCCCGGCACTTTGGGAAAGCGCCCTTCGTCCCAATCGTGCTTGGCCTGATTGATCCGTTCGCGGCTCGAGCTCACGAAATTCCACCATACGTGGCGCTGCGTGGTGAAGGCCTCGCCGCCGAGCAGCATCACGCGCCCGCCGCCCTCGGAGGCAAGCTTCAGCGTGGCGCCGGGCGCCAGCACGGCAAGGCTGTAGAGCCCGAGCGGTACGCCATCGACGCTCGCCTCGCCGCCCACCAGCATGACCGCGCGCTCGTCTGCTGCCGCTTCGATGGGGATCGCGCCGCCGGGGGCGAAGAGGATTTCGGCATAGATGGTCTGGCTGTGCTGCGTGGTCGCGGCGGTCCGGCCCCACAGCGTGCCCATGATCACCCGCGCGGTGGTACAGCCGTCCTCGATGAGCGGCAGGTCCGCCTGCTGCTCGAAGGCGGGGTCGATGTCCTCGCGCCCGTCGGGCAGCGCGAGCCAGGTCTGCATGCCATAAAGCGCCGGGCCGCCCTCACGCTCGGCCATGGGGCTGCGCTCGGAATGGACGATGCCGCGCCCGGCGGTCATCAGGTTGACTTGCCCCGGCCGGATCGTGGCAAACGTGCCCAGACTGTCGCGGTGGTCGATCGCGCCCGCATATTTGCCGCCGAACAGCCAGGTGACGGTGGCGAGATTGATGTGCGGGTGCGGCCGCACGTCCATCGCGGTGCCGGTGGGCAGCACGGCGGGGCCGAACTGGTCGACGAAGATGAACGGGCCGACCATCGTCCGCTCGCGCGCGGGCAGCACGCGCCGCACCTGAAAGGCGCCGAGATCGTGGGTCACCGGCGTCAGGGTCTGCATCACGGGTTCGATCATGGCGATACCTCCGCTTGCATCAGGTCGAGGATGTTCACCGGAAACACCGGTTCGTGCCACTGTGCCAGTTCGGCAGCGGCAAACCAGCGGAATTCCTGGATCAGCGCGCGCTCCAGTTCGGTGTGTCCGGCAGGATCGGGCGTGAAGTTCACCGTGCGCACGCGGAAGAAGCGCTCGTCGGAAGTGACGGGTTCGCCTTCCAGCGTGATGAAATCGTCGGTGCGCTGCGCGATCTCGGGCCCGCAGTTTTCCACCTGCAGGCCGGTTTCCTCGAACAGTTCGCGCACTGCGGCGGCGTGGAAGTCTTCGCCCGGATCGCATTCGCCGCCCACCCCGCACCAGAAGGCGCGGCGGCCGGGCGGGGTGAAGCGAATCAGCAGCAGCCGCTCGTGCTCATCGATCAGCAGGATGCGCGCGGCCCTGCGGACGCGGCGCGGGGCATCACTCACCGGGCGCACGGGCCTTGATCGCGAGCGCGTGGACCCGCTGTCCCGGAATATCGCCCAGCGCGGCATTCACCATGCGCTGGCGCATCACGCGCGAGACACCGGCGAACTTCGCGCTCGTGATCTCGACGGTGAAGTGCGATTCGCCCGATCCGTCATCGCCCATATGGCCGCTGTGGTGGGCGCTGTCGTTGATCACGGCGAGGTGTTCGGGGGCCAGAGCCGCGGTAAGCAGCTCGGTGATTTCCTGGGCAAGGGGTCCGGTCATGGCACGTATCTTAACCGATCGGTGAACTTGTGAAAGGGCGCGTGAGAGCACGCGCGCATTGTAACCGCAGACCTATCCATTCCGAACATATCTCCAGTGCAGCTTGCGGGAGCGCATGAGGTGGCGGAATTGCGGGCTATTCTGCCGGTTGCGGCGCTGCTGGGCCTGTGTGCCACGACCGCCCACGCGCAATCGCTGCCCGGTCCCGGCCATTTCGCGGTTGCGCTCAGCGGTTTCCAGACCGGCGCTGTCGCCGCCGCCACCGACGGCCCGTCGGCCGGAGAAGGCCGCGTGCTGTCCGAAACCGAAATCGAGGCCAGCCCGCTGCTGCGTACCAAGGGCGGTACGCTGCTCGGCGCGCGGGGGGTGATCAACCTCACCGCCACGACAGGCCGGCAAACCGCCACCTGGCGCGCGGCTATCCCCGAATGGAGCGTGTTCGCCTCGGGCAGCTTCGGTCGCATCGAAGTGGGCGAGCGCGCGGGCTTTCCGCAGAGCCTCGTCGGGTTTACCCCTTCGGAGATCGCCCTTGTCTCCGCTCCCTTCGGCCCGGTCGGCGGCACCCGGCTCGATCCCGATGGCCGCCTGCCGACGCGCGCCCTGCCTGCCCCGCTCGCAGCGCGGATCAATGGCCTGAGCACGCTCGGCTATGCCGCGCGCTTCTATGCCGACCGCTCAGCCAAGGCGATCTGGGTGACGCCGCGCACGCGCAGCGGTTTCTATGGCGCGGTCTCCTATGCACCCACGGTGACGCAGAGGCCGGGCGTGCTGCTCGGGCAAGGCGGGCAAGCGGCGGTGCCCATTCCGGCGGCCCCACGGCGCAAGGATCTGGTGCAAGCGGCGGCGGTGTGGAACCACCGCAGCGCCGATCTTGATCTCACGCTTGCCGCGACATGGTCGCATCTGCGCGAACTCGGGGTGGACGGGCGCTGGCGCGGGCTGGGTTCAGTGAGCGGCGGGGTTTCGGCAACGCTGCGGGATACCTGGGCATTCGGCCTAAGTGCCGGTCTCGATTCTCGCCCTGCCGGGCGTGGTGCGCGGCCATTCGGTGTGATCGCCAGCCTCGATCGCGTATCGGGCCCATGGACCGTGGGCGGCTATGTCCAGCACGCCCGCGCCGTGCGGCGGGACGGCCTGCCGGGGGACGATACGCTCGATGTGATCGAGGGCGGCGCCTCGCTGCAGATCGATCGCAACCACGATCTGCTGGGGGCGGGACGGTATACCGAGGCGCGCGTCTTTGCTGCCGCCTATCACTTCCGCCTTGCCGCCAATGCGCCGCAGCCCGAACCGACCCGGCAGGGGCTCGTCCTCCTTGCCGGAGTGCAGTTTTCCTTTTTCTAGCAGCCTGTGGAGATTGACTGATGCCCGAATCCCCCAAAGTTCCCGTCCGCATGGCCGTCGCCGCCGCGGCGCTGGCGGTCGCCTTTGTCGCGAGTGAGGCCAGCGCGCAGATCAATGTGCCCAAGCCCAGCTACAAGTTCGAGAAGTGCTATGGCGTGGTGAAAGCAGGCATGAACGATTGCTTCAGCCCGGTGCACACCTGCGGCGGTACGGCCAAGAAGGACAACGAGCCAGCAGCGTGGATCTATGTGCCTGCCGGGGTCTGCAAGAAGATCGCCGGCGGTGAACTGTCTCCGCCCGAGAAAGGCTGAGCTCGCCCACTTTTTTCGTGTTTGCCCGAAAAGTCACGGCTTCCATCTTGGACCGGGATTGCCCATGTGGGGCGACACATGAAACATGATCGCTTCCATGGCCGGGTGCAGGGCACCGGGCAGCTTTGCGCGGTGCCCGGCTGCAACGAGCCGGGAGAATTCCGCGCCCCCGGTGTGCGTGCGCCGGGTTTCGACGGGCCGGGTGATTACCGCTGGATGTGCCTTGAGCACGTGCGCGCCTTCAATGCGGGGTATGATTTCTTCAAGGGCATGACGCCCGAGGAAATCATGGCGGCGCAGTCCCCGCTCGCTGGCTGGGCGACCGAGACGCGTGCATTCCGGCCGACCGCCGGCATCGATCAGGCCCCGCGCTGGAATGATTTTTCCGATCCGCTTGAAGCCATCGCAGGCCGCGCCAAGGCGCGCCGCGCCGATGCGCTGCACCGGCAGGAAGCCGCCCGGCGCGGCATCGGACCTGAGGAGCGTAAGGCCTACGACGTCATGGGCCTCGGCTTCGATGCCGACCGCAAGGCGCTGCGCACCCGCTATTCCGAGTTGGTCCGCCGTTTCCATCCGGACAAGAATGGCGGCGACCGGGCCTACGAAAGCCGGCTTCAGGCCGTCGTCGAAGCCTACAATCTCTTGCGCGCGACACCGGCCTTCAACGTCTGAGGCTGGACAAGCCCCCCGTCCGGCGCAAAGCTGTGCTATCGGGTATGGGGGAACGCATGCGAGACGAGGACCGGCAGCTGGGAATGAACCGGGCAATCACCCGGCGCGATTTCGTGAACGGGGTTGCCGCAAGCGCGCTCGCCGCCACGGCACCCGCTGAAGCGCTGGCTGCTGCTGCCCGCGTGAAAGCTGTCGTCACGCCCGAGATCGATCCAGCTCCCTATCCCCCAGCGAAGCAGGGCATGCGCGGTTCGCACGCCGGGACTTACGAGGCAGCGCACATGCTGCGCGACGGGACGCTCAAGCTGGCGGACGCCGAGGACAGCGGCGAGGTCTATGATCTGATCGTCGTCGGCGGCGGGCTTTCGGGCCTTTCCGCCGCGCATTTCTTCCAGAAGCGGGTGGGGCCCGGTGCCAAGGTGCTGGTGCTGGACAATCACGACGATTTCGGCGGCCATGCCAAGCGCAACGAGTTCCGCGTCAATGGCAGGCTGCTCGTCTGCAACGGCGGCACGCTCAACATCGAAAGCCCCTCGCGCTACGATAAATGGTCGCGCGTGCTGCTCGATGATATCGGCGTCGATATCGCCCGGTTCGAGCGGGACAACACAGCGAATGCCACGCTCTACAAATCGCTCGGCATGGGCCACGGCATTGTCTTCGATGCAGAGACCTTTGGCGGCAAGGATGTGGTGCTGGCGATGGGCGGCGGCTGGCGCGGCGGGCGGATCGAGCCCGAGAAGCTGGAGAAGGCGCCGCTTGGCCCCAAGGCGCGGGCGGATCTCGCGCGCCTGTTCGCAAAGGACCAGCCTGATTACCTCCCCGGCCTCGATCAGGCTGCCAAGAAGGACTGGCTCGCACGCCATTCCTACAAGGAATTCCTCACCGAGAAGGTCGGCGTCGATCCGCAGGTCTACTGGCTGTTCCAGAACATCGGCATGGCGAGCTTCTGCGTGGGCGGCGATGCCGTGCCCGCGCTGTTTGCATGGGTGCAGGGCTATCCCGGCTTTTCCGGCATGGCGCTGGGCGAAGTGCCGGCCGATCTCTTCGCCGATCTCCCTGGTGGGCAGCACGGCCGCCAGCGCGAAGGCGACAAGTCGATCCACTTCCCCGATGGCAATGCCACGCTGGCGCGGCTGCTGGTTTCAAAGCTGGTGCCCGAGGCGACCGCGGGCCGCTCGCAGGAGGACATGGGCACGGCAGTGATCGATTACGCAGCGCTCGACCGGCCCGGCGCGCCGACGCGCATCCGGCTTTCGAGCGTCGTCCTCAATGTCGCGCACAAGGGCGATCCGGCGAGCGCGGGCGAAGTCGCGGTGCACTATGCGAAGGAGGGCAAGCTCGCCGAAGTGCGTGGGCGTGCCGTGATCATGGCCTGCTGGAACATGGCGATCCCCTACATGATGCCCGAACTGCCCACCGCGCAGAAGGAGGCCCTCGCCTATGGGGTGAAGGGGCCGATGGTCTACACCAGCGTTGCGGTCACCAACTGGCGGCCCTTCGTGAAGCTGGGCGCGGCGAACTTCCATTGCCCGACGATGTTCCACCAGGAAGTCGGCCTCACCGAAGCGGTCAGCCTCGGCGATCTCAAGCACCCGCAAAGTCCGGACGAACCGGTGGTGCTCCACCTCGTCAAATACATGAACAAGCCCGGCCTGCCGCGCCGCGACCAGCACCGTGTCGGCCGCGCCGAGCTCCTCGCGATGAGCTTCGAGACCTTCGAGCGCGAGACGCGGCGCCAGCTGCAGCGCATGCTGGGCGGCGCCGGTTTCGATGCCGCGCGCGATATCGCCGGGATCACCGTGAACCGCTGGGGCCACGGCTATTCCTATACCTACAACTCGATCTACGATCCGGTGGAATGGGTCTACAGCGAAAGCCCGAACCGCCCTTGCGTGGTGGGACGCCAGCCCTTCGGCCTCGTCAGCATCGCCAATAGCGACGCCGCGGCGAGCCCGCACACCGATGCCGCGATCCAGGAAGCCCACCGCGCGGTGCAGGAAGTGATCGAGCGGCGGACCTATCCGTTTGTGCCGCGCCGGACTGCCTAATCCTCGAGCGCGGCGAGATCCGGCTCCACCCAGCCGCGCCGCGCTTCCACACTGAACAAGCGCTCCCTGGAAAAGAAGCATAGCGGCCAGCTGCGGTCGCCGATCTCGCTTTCGAGCAGCGCGTTGACGGCATCGACCAGCGGAGTCCCTTCGGCCAGCGTTGCCGCAAAGGCGCGCACGCCCTTGATGTAGAGCTGGGTCAGCGTCTCGTGATAGCCGCCGCAGTCGGTGTTCTGCGTCCCCACCGACAGATTGTAGGCGCTGATCGTGCCGGGCATATCGCGCTCGGGCAGGAAGTCCGGCCTTTCGCGCACCAACCACAGGCAGGCCGCCAGATGCGCCTCGTGCGTCCACTCCGCCTTGGGCAGGGTGCGGGCAAGCAAGCCTTCGCCCACATGGCGCACCGCCGCATCATCGGCAAAGAGTCGGATCGCATGCGCGGCCATTGGGAACACCTTCTGAGCACAAAAAAAGAGGCCTCGCACAGGGCGAGGCCTCACGCCAGACAAGGATTGTCGTCTTCTTGGTTTATGCCGCGATCGGTGCCGCGTTGCGCACGCTTTGATCGACGTGGTCGGCGAACTGCGCGAAGTTGTCGATGAACTTGCGCACCAGCTCCTTGGCGGTGCGATCATAGGCTTCCCCGTCGGCCCAGGCACCGCGCGGATCGAGCAGGGCGGTATCCACGCCCGGCACCGCGACCGGCACTTCGAAGCCGAAGTTGGGATCGATGCGGAAATCGGCGCTGTTGAGGCTGCCGTCGAGCGCGGCGTTGAGCAGCGCGCGGGTCGCCTTGATCGGCATGCGCTTGATCCCCGGCATCGTGGCAAGACCGCCCGACCAGCCGGTGTTGACCAGCCAGCACTTCACGCCGCCCTTGGCGATGCGCTCCTTGAGGAGATTGCCATAGATCGAGGGATGGCGCGGCATGAACGGCGCACCGAAGCAGGTGCTGAATGTCGCTTCCGGCTCGGTCACGCCGATTTCGGTGCCGGCAACGCGCGCGGTGTAGCCCGACAGGAAGTGGTACATCGCCTGATCGGGCGTCAGCCGCGCGATCGGGGGCAGCACGCCATAGGCATCCGCCGTCAGGAAGATGATGTTCGCCGGGACCGGGCCGAGGTTCTTCTCGCTCGTGTTCGGGATGAAATCGATCGGGTAGGAACCGCGGCTGTTCTCGGCGAGCGAGGCATCGTCGAGATCGATCGTGCGGGTTTCAGGATCGATCACCACGTTCTCGAGGATCGTGCCGAAGCGCTTGGTCGTTGCGAAGATTTCGGGCTCCGCTTCGGCCGAAAGGCGGATCATCTTGGCATAGCAGCCGCCTTCGAAATTGAAGACCGCGGTGTCCGACCAGCCATGCTCGTCATCGCCGATCAGCGTGCGGCTGGCATCGGCGGAAAGCGTGGTCTTGCCGGTGCCCGAAAGCCCGAAGAACACCGCCGTGGTGCCGTCCGCGCCGATATTGGCCGAGCAGTGCATCGGCATGACGCCCTGCACCGGGAGCAGGTAGTTGAGGATGCCGAAGACCGACTTCTTCATCTCGCCCGCATAGGCGGTGCCGCCGATGAGGATGAGCTTCTCGGTGAAGTTGACCGCAATCACCGTTTCCGTGCGGCAGCCGTGGCGGGCCGGATCAGCGCGGAAGCTCGGGATATCGATGATCGTGTATTCGGGCGCGAAGCTCGCGAGCTCTTCCGCCGTCGGGCGCACCAGCAGGGTGCGGATGAACTGCGAATGCCAGGCGTACTGGGTGATCACGCGGACCGAGACGCGATATTCGGGTTGCGAACCGCCGAACAGGTCAGCCACATAGGCCTTGTCGAGCCCGCCGAGATGGCCAAGGAAATCTTCCTTCAGCGCGGCAAACTGCTCGGGCGTCATGCTGACGTTGGTCTTGCCCCACCAGATCGTGTCTTCGGTTGTCGCATCGCGGACGAAGAACTTGTCTTTGGCGCTGCGGCCGGTGTGCTTGCCGGTGGCGACGACGAACGGGCCGTCTGCCGAAAGCACGCCCTCGCCGTTGCGGATCGCATGCTCCACCAGCGGCGCGGTGCCAAGGTTGGCGAAGATCTGCGCCGGCTCGGGAAGGCCCTGCTGCGCGAGGGTCACGTTCAATGTGGTATCAGACACAGTCGGTCTCCCATGGCAGGTCTGCCAGTTGCCCGGGCCGGTTGGGGCTCCAGGCGAGGCAGGGCCCCGCGTTGCAATCACACCCAGATGCTCTCGTCCGCCGGCGAATCCGCAGCTGTTTTGCATACGAATGCGCTGAGTCCGGTCTGGCCCTTAGCCACCCTGCCATGCTGCGTCAAATGCCCTTGCGGCAACCAAGTTTTTTGCGCAGCAAGTTGCACCGCGTACAACTGTCCCCGCGATCGCCTCGTGATCCCCGCACCGGTTGCCCGCCATGGTTGCAAGCCTTGGGGCGAACCGGTAATCGACTAGCCCCGCCTCGCCGCCAGCCAGACCGGAAGCCGCCCTGTCAGACGCCCTGCAATCTCCGGCTCCATCCGCTCCCCGCGCACCCGTGCGGAGCGATGATGATCCCCGCGTGATCGCGCTGGTGGATGATGATCGGAACATCCTCACCACCGTCTCGATCGCATTGCAGGCCGAAGGCTTTGCCACGCGGCTCTATTACGACGGCGCCGCCGCGCTGAAGGCGCTGATCGAAAACCCGCCCGACCTTGCCATCTGCGATATCAAGATGCCGCGCATGGACGGGCTCGAACTGCTCAGCCGCCTGCGCGAGAAAAGCCAGCTTCCGGTGATCTTCCTCACCAGCAAGGATGCCGAGGCGGACGAAGCGCTCGGCCTTGCAATGGGCGCGGATGACTACATCGCCAAGCCCTTCAGCCAGCGCCTGCTGATCGCCCGCATCCGCGCGATCCTGCGCCGCTCCGAAATCGCCCGCAGCGATGCGGCGGGGCCTGCCGAGCCGGGCGAGGAAGCGCAGCCCCTGCCCGAGCCGATCCGCCGCGGCCGCCTCGTGATGGATCCGGCGCGCCATACCGTGACCTGGGACGATGCCGCGGTTTCGCTCACTGTCACCGAGTTCCTGATCCTTGAAGCGCTGGCGCTGCGCCCCGGCGTGGTCAAGACGCGCAACCAGCTGATGGACGCGGCCTATCACGACGATGTCTTCGTCGATGACCGCACCATCGACAGCCACATCAAGCGGCTGCGGCGCAAGTTCCGCGCGGCGGATGCCGAGTTTGCCGCCATCGAAACGCTCTATGGCGCCGGATACAGCTTCACCGATTCCTGAACCTGCGCCGGGTTCTGCCCGGGCGGGTCAGCGCCGCCGTTCGTGGCGCGTGCGCGGCGTCTCGCTCACCGTGCGCATCCTTGCGGTCAATGTCATTGCGCTCGCGCTGCTGGCGGGTTCGTTCTTCTACCTCGACAGCTACCGCAAGCAGCTCCTCGCCGAGCGCTTCAAGCTGGCCCGCGCCGAGGCGGAAATTGCCGCTTTCGCCCTCACCGAAGCGCGCCCGGCGAAGGCGCGCGAAGTGCTCGCCGAAATCGGCACCACACAGAAGCTGCGCCTCACGCTCTATGATGCGAAAGGTGGCCTGATTGCCGACAGTTTCCGCCTCGCGCCGCCGCCGTTTGAATTCGCCGATCCGGACAAGGAGGCGTGGTATACCAGCGCTGCCCGGCTGCTCGATCGCGGCGTCGATTTCATCGTCGGTGCCCCGATGATCGAGCGCTACCGCGAACCGCCCGAAACCGGCGCCGCCAACTGGCCGGAAATCGCCCGCGCCCGCACCGCGCAGGCAACCGAAGTCTACCTGCGCTACGCCCCGGACCGCACGCCCGTCATCACCGCGGCAACTCCCGTCGGCAGCAAGGGCGAAATGCTGCTCGCGCTGCGCAACGCCACCGATGTCACGCAGTCTGTGCGCGATGCCCGCCAGTCGCTCGGCATCATCATTGGCGTTGCCTTCATGCTCTCGATCCAGCTCTCGCTGTTCCTCGCGCGCACCATTGTCCAGCCGCTACGGGCATTGGTCCGCGCTGCGGTGCGCGTGCGGCTGGGGCGCGACCGCGCGGTCGTGGTGCCGCGCCTGCCCGAGCGCGGCGACGAGATCGGCCTTCTCGCCCGCGCCTTCTCCGACATGACCACCGCGCTGCGCCAGCGCATCGACGCGGTGGAAAGCTTCGCCGCCGATGTCGCGCACGAACTCAAGAACCCGCTCGCCTCGCTTTCGAGTGCGCTCGAGACCATGGAGAAGATCGACGATCCCGCCTTGCGCCAGCAACTCGCCGCGATTGCCGCGCACGATGTCCAGCGCATCGACCGCCTGATTACCGAGATCGCCGACGCCAGCCGGATCGACGCACAGCTCAGCCGCGCCACTTTCGCGCCGCTCGATCTGGCGGGCCTCGCCGCAGACGTTGTCGGCGCGCGCGGTGCGCGGCCCGACCGCGAGGCTTGCCCCATCCGCATGGTGCGCGGGGGCGGCACGGCGCTGGTGCGCGGCGACGCCCTGCAGCTGGAGCGCGTGCTCGAAAACCTGCTCGACAACGCGGTCTCGTTCTCGCCGGCCGGCGGTACGGTCGAAGTCGTCGTCTGGGGCAGCGAGGGGCGGGTGTTCCTTGCGGTCACCGATGATGGCCCGGGCGTTCCGCCTGCCGAGCGCGAGAAAGTGTTTGAACGCTTCCATTCGGTGCGCCCCGCCAGCGAAGCGTTCGGCGCGCACAGCGGCCTGGGCCTCGCCATCGCGCGCACGATTGCCGAGGCACATGAAGGCTCGCTCACCATCACCGACCGGCCCGGCGGCGAACCGGGCGCGCAGCTCGTGCTCGAACTGCCCATGGCCGGGGAGGACGAGGAGTGAAGCATCAGGCGACTTGTGTGGCCATCGCGGGCAGCGCCGTGCTGATCGAGGGGCCGCCCGGCGCGGGCAAGTCCAGCCTCGCGCTCGCGCTGATCGATCGCGGGGCGGTGCTGGTGGGGGATGATGGGGTGGTGCTGCAGCGCGATGGCGCCCGCCTGCTCGCCAGCCCGGTGCCGGAAACGGCCGGTCTGCTTGAAGTGCGCGGGATTGGCCTTGTCCCGATGCCGGTCGCGAATGGGGTTCCGGTCGCGCTGGTCATCGCGCTCGACAAGGAGGGCCCGCGCTTCATCGAGGTGGCGGAAACCGCCCTGCGCCACGGTGCCGCGCTGCCGCTGATCCGGCTCTGGCCGGAGAGCCCCGCGCTGCATCTCCGCGCCGAAATGGCGCTGCGCATCCATGGCCTGAAAGCGGGCGTGATGTCCCCGCGTGAAACATAGCCGTGGGCTTGCCCCTTCGCGGTCTTTCCTTCGCGCGGCGGCTGGCGCAAACCACCGCGCATGTCGGCTGAGTCGGAACCGGAAAGCGCGCAGCAGCGCATCCTGCTCGTCACCGGCGTGCTGGGCGCGGGCAAGACCACCGCGCTGCGTACGCTGGAGGACATGGGCTGGGAAGCCATTGACAATTTCCCGATCCGCCTGCTCGATCGCTTGCTGGAGACCGAGCCGGGTTCGGCGCAGCTCGACGCGGGCTCGCCACTCGCGATCGGTTTCGATACGCGCACCCGGGGTTTCGATCCCGCCAAGACGATCGAGCGGGTGAAGCGCCTCACCGCGCGCGGCGATCTGGCGCTCACCACGCTGTTTCTCGATTGCGGCGGGTCCGAACTCGAGCGCCGCTACAACGAGACGCGCCGCCGCCACCCGATGAGCGAGGACAAGCCCGCCGCGACCGGCATCGCCGCCGAGCGCGAGCTGCTCGAGCCGCTGCGCCGCTGGGCGGACGTCGTCATCTCCACCACCGATTTCTCCACCAACGACCTGCAGCAGGCGATTCGCGAACAGTTCGGCCGGATCACGCCGCAGCGCACCACGGTGACGATCTCCAGTTTCGGCTTTTCGCGTGGCACCCCGCCGCTCGCCGACCTCGTGTTCGACATGCGCTTCCTCAACAATCCGCACTGGGATGATTCCTTGCGCCCGCAGACCGGAAGGGATGCGCCGGTGGGGGAATATATCCGCCGCGATCCTGCATTTAGCGAAGCTTTCGCGCGGATCCGCGATCTTCTTCTGCTACTGCTCCCGCGCTTTCAGGCACAGGGAAAGGCTTATGTGAACATTGCCTTCGGCTGCACTGGCGGGCGCCACCGTTCGGTGTTCATGGCCGAACAGATCGCTTCAGCCTTGCGCGATGCGGGATTTTCTCCCACATTGCTGCATCGCAACCTGGGGTCGCGCGCTGCCGACATGGTCGAGGGCTCGCAGACGTGAAAAACAAAGAGGCCTGCATACCGTCCGGGGGTAACAGCAGGAAACGGGGGAATGGGCATGCACTGGAAGATGGCGGGACCGGTCAGGCATTCAGCCGGATACGGCACCAGCCACAGCGGATACTGCCCAGCCTGATTGCGGCCCCTTGCCGCATCGCCCTTCGGAGCCACACCCCCAGATGATCGGTCTCATCCTCGTCACCCACGGTGCCCTTGCCGACGAATTCATCCATGCGATGGAGCACGTCGTCGGGCGTCAGCCCGATATCGTCGGGGTCTGTATCGGCCCCAATGACGACATGGAGCGCCGCCGCAAGGAAATCGCCGAGGCGACCCGCCGCGTCGATTCAGGCTCGGGCGTCATCATCCTCACCGATCTGTTCGGGGGCACGCCGTCCAACCTTGCGATTTCGCTGATGGAGGCAGGCAAAGTCGAAGTGATTGCAGGCATCAACCTGCCCATGCTGATCCGCCTCGCCAAGGCGCGGAGCTCGATGGGCGTGCGCGAGGCGACCGCCGCCGCGCGCGATGCGGGGCGCAACTACATCACCATCGCATCCGAATTTCTGGGGCAGGACGCCTGAGCATGACCGACGACGCCGCTGCTTCATCCGAAATGACCACGGCTCGCGAGACTGTCCTCATCGTCAACCAGCGCGGCCTGCATGCGCGGGCGAGCGCCAAGTTCGTCAACGCGGTCGCGCGCCTGCCCGAAGGCGTGGACGTGAAGGTGATCAAGGATGGGACCGAGGCGCAGGGCGGCTCGATCCTCGGCCTGATGATGCTGGGCGCCGCGAAAGGCGATACGGTCGAGATCGTGGTGACCGGGCCTGACGCGGAGGCGGTGCTGATGAAAGTTGCCGGGCTCGTCAAGGACGGCTTCGGCGAGGACTGAGGCCATGGCCCAGTGACAAGTTCAGCGACCCGCCGCCAGATCACGGGCTTTTCCAACCCGACCATCAAGGCCGTGCGCGCGCTTCGGGAAAAGAAGCATCGCAAACGCGAGGGCCGCTTCCTTGCCGAAGGTCTGCGCCTGCTGACCGATGCGCGCGAATGCGGCCGCTTGCCCGAATTGCTGTTGATGGCGGAGGGGCGCGAAGGGCACCCGCTGCTGGACGCGCTTGAAGCGGCAGTTGCGCGCGCGGGCGGCGATGTGATCGAAATGCCGGAGGACCTGCTCGCCAAAGTGACGGGCAAGGACAACCCGCAGGCCGTGGCGGGCGTTTTCGCCGAATGGGATACCCGGTTGGAAGCGCTCGACCGTAGTCGTGCGCCGCTGTGGCTTGTGGCGCAGGCGATGCGCGATCCCGGCAATCTCGGCACCATGCTCCGCACGGCTGACGCGGTGGGTGCGGGCGGCGTGATCCTGCTCGATGACTGCGCTGATCCCTTTTCGGTAGAAGCCGTGCGCGCGAGCATGGGCGCGGTATTCACCGTGCCGCTGGCGCAGGCGCGCTGGGAGGAATTTGAACGGTGGCTGCGCGCCGGGCCGGGCCAGCTGGTGGCAGCCAGCTTGCGCGAGGCGGTGCCCTATCGCGGCGCGGCCTATGCAGCGCCCTGCTTCGTGATGGTCGGCAACGAATCGCGAGGGCTGCCTGAGGCGTACGAAATGGCCTGCGACTTGCGCGTGACGATGCCGATGAAGGGCCGGGCGGACAGCCTTAACGCTGCCGTGGCGGCGGCGGTGCTGGCGTATGAGGTGCTGGCGACGCTGGGTTAGGCGCAGCCGCTACTCCCAAACCTCGTCATACTCCCAACCCTCGTCATCCCCGCGAAGGCGGGGATCCAGTGCGGCCATGGCGCTGTGTTGCCCTGGATCCCCGCCTTCGCGGGGATGACGAAGACAGTGCGTGGCCAGCGTTACTCCGCCGCCTCGCCATCCTCCGGCTCAACTAGCGCCAGCTTTGGCCCCCCATCCGAATCACCATGGCGCGGCGCGGTCTCGATCAGCGGCACATCCTCGATCTCGCGCTTGCCGATCTCGATATGCTTGTCCCGCAGCCGCTTCCCGGCCGAGAGCACGTTGCGCTCGAAGCTGCCGACGAACTTGTTGTAGTGCCCGACTGCGCTGTCGAGGCCCGAGCCCATCCGCTTGAGGTGCTCCGCCGCCACCGCGAGACGGTCGTAGAGCTCGCCGCCCATCTTGCCGATCTCGCGCGCTTCGCGAGCAAGCCCGTCCTGCCGCCACACTTGCGCAATCGTGCGCGCGATGGCGACGAGGTTGGTGGGGGAGGCGAGCAGCACGCGCCGCTCGAAGGCGAAGTCCCACAGCGCCGGATCGCGCTCCAGCGCGGCGGCGATGAAATGTTCGCCTGGCACGAACATCAGCACATAGTCCGGCGCCTCCTCGAACTGGCTCTGATAGCTTTTGGCGCCCAGCGTCTGGATATGGTTGCGCATCGACTGCACGTGCGCCGCCAGCGCGACACCGCGCGCGTCATCGTCCGCAGCCTCGAAGGCGTCCTGATAGGCATTCAGCGAAACCTTGGCGTCGATCACAAGGATCTTGTTGCCCGGCACTTTGACGATGGCATCGGGGCGCAGCCGCCCGTCCTCGGTATCGACCGAATGTTCGGTGACGAAATCGGTGTGTTCGGCAAGCCCGCACTGCTCCAGCACGTTGCGCAGCTGCAGCTCGCCCCAGCGCCCGCGGGTCTTGGGGCCATTGCGCAAGCTGTTGCCCAGCTGCAGCGCCGCGGTGCGCACCGCTTCCTGCCCCTGGCGCATGCCCTCGATCAGCCCGGTGAGCTGCCCGAAGGCATCGACGCGCTTCGCCTCAAGTTCCTGCACTTGCGCTTCGTACTTTGCGAGTCGCGCGCCGACCGGCTCCAGCACCGCCTGCAGCCGCGCCTCGCTGGTCTTCTCGCTTTCGGCAAAGCGCGCGTTGGCGCGGGCGAGGAAGGCTTCCTGCGCGCGTTCGAGCACTTTGTGGCCGGCGTTCTCGAATTCCTTGCGCAGGCTTTCCTGCGCCTCGATCAGCAGGCGCTTCTGTTCGGCGAAGTTCTCGGCATCGGCCTTCATGCGCTCAAGCTCGGCGCGCAGGGCCTCGCGGTCGGCGCGCAATGCGGCGAGTTCGGGGCGCATCCGGTCCGCCTCGGCGGCGCGTTCGTGCGCGGCGGCGAACTGCGCGGCGAGCGAATCGCGCTCCTCGCGCACGGCCGCGGCTTCCGCGACCAGCGCATCGTGCTGCCCGGCCTTCACACTCGCGGCGGCAAGTTCAGTGATCGCGCGGCGGAACTTCTCGTCAAGCTCGCGCGCCTCACCCTCGCGCGCGGTCAGCCGCGCCTGAAGCTCGGCAACAGGGCGCGCGCCGAGGAACCAGCCTACCGCAAGGCCAAGCAATAGAGAAACGATTGCAGCAATTGCATACACCATGTCAGACGACCAACATTCCGCACAGGTGTCGGTGAGGGCGAACCCCCACCGACGTCACTGTGTCTGGTTCCCTTCAAAGATACCTTTGAAGGTCTGAAAGCGCGTCCTCCTGGCTCGCAAACCCAAAGGGAGAGCAAGACAAGATTTCACCGTTTGCTGAAATCAGCATCCAGTGCACACCATCGTTCAGCCAGCACAGTGAATAGAGCCGATTTTTCACGGCTTTTCTCCTCTGTGCGACAGGCCAAACTACTAGTCGCGGTGACTGGCTGCCATTTATCTCGCATCACGCGCATTCTCTTTCGAGGGCAACGATGTGCTTGAAAAGACTAAGGTGCAACCAAGAAACGGGCGATTCGCAGTCTGACGCCAGCAGCCCAACAAATTGCTGACGTCAGCCGAGAATATCTGAACGAAAAGGGAACGCAATCCCTTTTTTTACGCCGATCAGAGTTGAGAATAGATCACGCCGCGCGGCGAAGCTTTTCCAGCTTCTTGAGCACCATCTGGCGCTTGAGGCGCGAGAGGTGGTCGATGAACAGGATGCCTTCGAGGTGGTCCATCTCGTGCTGCAGGCAGGTGGCGAGGAGATCGTCCATCTCTTCCTCGTGGACCTTGCCTTCAAGGTCCTGCCAACGCGCACGGATGCGCGCCGGGCGCTCCACCTCGGCATACATCTCGGGCACCGAGAGGCAGCCTTCGTTGTAGACGCGGCGTTCGGCCGAAGGATCGAGGATCTCGGGATTGATGAAGACGCGCGGCTCGCGCTTGGTCGGCTGGTGATGGTGGTGGTGCCCGTCGTGGGCGCAGGGTACCGGCTCGGCATCCGGATCGTCGGGCTGCAGATCGATCACCAGCACGCGTGAGGGCACGCCGACCTGGATCGCGGCAAGGCCGATCCCCGGTGCGGCATACATCGTCTCGAACATGTCGGCGACGAGCGTCTTCAGCTCCTCGTCGAACACGGTGACGGGCGCGGAGATCTGCTTGAGGCGCGGATCGGGGACTTCGAGGATTTCGCGGATAGCCATGCCGGTCAGATAGGCAAGCCGCGCCCGACTCGCAAGGTGCTACCCGACAGGCCGCCGTGCCCGCAGCGCCTGCGCCAGCGTGCCTTCGTCGAGATAGTCGAGCTCGCCGCCCACCGGCAGGCCATGCGCCAGCTGCGTGACGCGCAAGGGCAGGGTGTCGATCCGCTCGGCGATGTAGTGCGCGGTGGTCTGGCCCTCCAGCGTCGCATTCATGGCGAGGACCACTTCGTCGATCCCGCCCGCTTCCAGCCGCGCGAGGAGCTTGCCGATGGAAAGGTCCTCCGGGCCCACGCCTTCCAGCGCCGAAAGCCGCCCGCCCAGCACGTGATAGCGCCCGGTGAACAGCCGCGAGCGATCGAGCGCCCAGAGGTCGGCCACTTCCTCCACCACGCAGAGCGCGCGGGCATCGCGGCGCGGATCGGTGCAGATATTGCAAGGGTCGGCGGTATCGACATTGCCGCAGGTCTGGCACTCGACCAGCCGCGCGCGCACGCCTTCGAGCGCTTCGGCAAGCTGGACGAGGCTCGTCTCGCGCCGCTTGATCAGCCATAGCACCGCGCGCCGCGCCGAACGCGGACCCAATCCGGGTAGCCGCGCCAGCGCGCTCGCCAGCGCCTCGATCTCTTGCGATGCCATGGGGGGAGAGATAGGGCCACGCCACGCAAACGAAAGGCCCTTTTGAGCGTTATGCGCATCGTCTTTATGGGAACCCCGGATTTCGCCGTGCTAACGCTGACCGCGCTGGCCGCGGCGGGGCATGATGTGGTGGCGGTCTACAGCCAGCCGCCGCGCCCGGCGGGGCGGGGCAAGCAGCTGCAGCCCTCGGCCGTGCACCGCGCGGCGGAGGCATTGGGCATTCCCGTGCGCACGCCGGTTTCGCTGAAGGGCGCCGAGGAACAGGCCGCGTTTGCCGCGCTGGAAGCCGATGTGGCGGTGGTCGCCGCTTATGGGCTGATCCTGCCGCAGGCCGTGCTCGATGCGCCGCGGCTGGGGTGCCTCAATGTCCACGGTTCGCTGTTGCCGCGCTGGCGCGGGGCGGCGCCGGTGCAGCGGGCGATCCTTGCGGGCGATGCCATGACCGGCGTGACGATCATGCAGATGGAACGCGGGCTCGACACCGGGCCGATGCTGGCGACGGTCGAAACGCCGGTGGATGGCAAGACGGCGGGTGAACTGACCACAGAGCTTGCGGAAAAGGGCGCGGCGCTGATGGTTTCGGTGCTCGCCGATCTTCCCGCGCATCCGCCGGTGGTGCAGCCGGAGGAGGGCGTGACTTATGCGCACAAGATCGAGAAGGCCGAGAGCCGCCTCGATTTCGGCCAGAGCGCCGTGCAGGTGGAACGCCAGATCCGCGCCTTTGCGCCCGCGCCGGGGGCCTTCTTCGAGCTGGAGGGCGAGCGGTACCGGGTGCTTGCAGGTGATGTTGTGGAAGGCTCTGGCGCGCCGGGGGTAACGCTGGACGCGGCCCTCACCATCGCTTGCGGAGCGGGCGCGCTGCGCCCCACGCTGATCCAGCGCGCGGGCAAGCCTGCGATGGAGCCGGCTGCCCTTCTGCGCGGTCGGGCCATTCCGGCGGTGACGGAATTGGTCTGATGTCGCAAGATCGCGCACTTCGGGTCGTTACTTTCGTGATAGCTTTCCTTGCCGCGCTTGCTGCAACCATGAACGAGGCGCTCGGGGAAGAGGTTGGCGGCAGCCTGACCGGGCCATTGAACTTGGCCAACAGGATCGGGTCGCTAGCGCTGATCAGCGGTGGGACGCTGATCTTCCTCAGACCAAGATCGGCATTCTTCTCCTTCTGCTTCGGCGCAAGCTTCATTCTGCCGATGCAGAGCTGGCGCTTGTTTCCCGGCCTATGGTGCCAAGCTCCGGGATTGGCAGAGTGCTATGGCAGCTATCCGGCAGCGAACTGCAATGTGATCGCAGTTGTGGCTGTCTCGCTAGCTGTCCTTGCCTGCATTCTGACGAGCCGGATGCGCACGCCATGACCCGCTACGCCCTCACTCTCGAATACGATGGCAGGCCCTACATGGGTTTCCAGCGGCAGGCGCATGGCCCCTCAGTCCAGCAGGCGTTCGAGGAAGCGGCGGAAAGCGTGGTCGGTCATCCCGTCACGCTCCATTCTGCCGGGCGTACCGATACAGGCGTCCATGCGCGGGCGATGCGGGCACACTTCGATAGCGAGAAAGCGCTGCCACCCTTCCGTATGGGCGAGGCGCTCAATGCGCGGCTCAGGCTGGCGGAACAGGCCGTGGCCGTGCTCGATTGCGTGGACGTGCCGGAGGATTGGCACGCGCGCTTTTCGTGCATCGGCCGGTCCTACGAATACGTCATCGCCAACCGCCGCGCGCCGCTGGTGCTGGAGGCGGGGCGGGCCTGGCGGATCGCGCATGAACTCGATGCCGATGCCATGCACGAAGCGGCGCAGGTGCTGGTGGGGCGGCACGATTTTACCACCTTCCGTTCGGCGCAGTGCCAATCCGCCAGCCCGGTGAAGACCTTGCGCCACCTTGGCGTGCGGCGTGAGGGCGATCATGTGCTGATCACCGCTGAGGCGCGCAGTTTCCTCCATCATCAGGTGCGCTCGATGGTCGGCTGCCTTGCCATGGTGGGGGAAGGGCGCTGGACGGCGGCCGATCTCCGCGCCGCGCTCGAAGCGTGTGATCGCAGCGCCCTTGGCCACAATGCGCCGCCCGATGGCCTCTATTTCATGCGCGCGCTTTACCCCGGCGAATGAGCCGTTAAGTAGCGGAATGAAACCTGCGCCGCCCGCCAAGGAGCCGCGCACCAGGGAGAGAATCATGGCATTTACCGGCAAGCAGCTCACCACCCGGCTTGATGCGGACGGCACGCTGACCGTCCAGATCGTGCCCAAGACGTGGGAGGCACCCACCGGCAGCCAGGTCCTCGTGCAAGTCGAGGCGACGCCGATCAACCCCTCGGACCTTGGCCTGCTGTTCGCCTCCGCCGATACCGCAAACGCCGAATATGCCCCCGGCAAGGTCGTCGCGAAAATGCCCGACAATGCCACCCGCGCCATGGCCGCGCGCCACGGGCTCGATATGCCTGCGGGCAACGAGGCGGCCGGGATCGTCGTCGCTGCGGGTGACAGCCCCGCCGCGCAGGCGCTGATGGGCAAGCGCGTCGCCTGCGTGCCGGGCACTGCCTATGCAAGCTATGCCTATGCCGAGGCGGGCATGTGCCTTCCGGTGGACGACAGCGTGACCCCGGCGCAGGCCGCCTCCAGCTTCGTCAATCCGATGACCGCACTGGGCTTTGTCGAGACGATGCGGATGGAAGGCTTCACTGGGCTTGTCCACGCCGCGGCTGCCTCCAACCTTGGCCAGATGCTGGTGCGCATCTGCCAGGAAGACAATGTGCCGCTCGTCAATATCGTGCGCAGCGAGGAGCAGGTCGCGCTCCTGAAGGGCCTTGGCGCCACCCACGTGCTCAACATGACCGCGACCGGGTTTCAGGCCGCGCTCACCGATGCTATCCATGAAACCGGCGCGATGCTCGGCTTTGATCCGATCGGTGGCGGCACGCTAGCGGGTCAGATCCTTGCCGCGATGGAATCCTCTGCCAGCCGGGGCGCTGCCTTCAGCCGCTATGGCTCGTCGACGCCGAAGAAAGTCTACATCTACGGCGCGCTCGATCTCGGGCCGACCATTCTCAACCGCGCCTTCGGCCTCACCTGGGATCTCGGCGGCTGGCTGCTGACGCCGTTCATGGCCAAGGCCGGCATGGAAACGGTGGGCCGGATGCGGGCCCGCGTCGCGCGCGATCTCACCACTACCTTTGCCAGCCACTACAAGGCCGAAGTCAGCCTTGAAGGCATGCTGGAGCCAGCCGCCGTCGCTGAATACAACGCGCGCCGCACCGGCGAGAAGTATCTGGTGGTCCCCACTTCCTGACGGGCGCTTACGCAGCCCTACCTAGCTGCGGCTAGAGAGAGCCCCAAGCTGCCCTGCGCTAACTCGTTCCATCGCCCTTGCGGCGCGGAACGGGAGAGCGAGGATGTTCGCCAGGCTGCTGTCAGCTTTGGCCAGACACCCCCTGATGGGACTCCAACTCATCACCCACAAGGTGCATGAGCGCGACCGCGCGTGGTTCGACACCTGCAAGCTGACGCACCTCCACGCCGCGCCGGGCAGAGCGTTCGAACTGACCCGCGCCGGCCTTCTCCTGCTCTGTGCGGGGATCAGCGCCCCATGGTTCGTGGGGCTGTGGCTCGGGCACTTCGTCGTGATCATCATGGCCCATGCCTACATCACGCGTTGCTGGCGCCGCGGGGGCGATCCGGCCGTGCTGCTTGGCGTGTGGCGGCGGTATATCATCGTTCGCGCGCTTGTGTGCATGGTCGTCAATGGCGCCGGACTGGCGATTGCGCCGCCGGATCACCTCGTGCCGCTGGTGATCCTGATCCTTGCGACCGATGCCATGGTGCTCTTTGCGCATTTCACCTTGCCGGTTGCCGGGCTGGTTTCATCGTGGATTTCGACGCTGGGCATGGCCGTAGCGCTGCTGATGCGGCCGGAAGTGCCTGCCGCGCCCACCTTGCTGCTCATGTTTCTGCTGATGTCGAGTGCGCACATGCGGATTTTCAATCTGCACTACATGTTCGCCACCCGCCGCCTGCGCACGCGCGAGCTGAGGACCGCCAACGACACGATCGAGCTTCTGCTGACGCAGTACCGTGAGCATGGCAGCGATTGCCTTGTCGAGGTCGACAGCGAGGGGCTGATCACCGATGCGGCGCCGCGTCTGTGCCAGCTGCTGGGCCGGGATGCAGAGGCCCTGACCGGCGCCAAGCTGGTCAATCTGTTCGATCCCGGCCCCGGGCAGGACATCATTCGCGCCGCCGCGCACCGGCTGCAGACTTTTCACGAAGTCAGCCTGTCACTGACCGTGGCAGGCACGGAGCGCTGGTTCGTGGTCTCGGGATGTCCGCTGTTCGATGCTGCAGGCCGCCATTTCGGCTTTCGCGGCTTCCTGCGCGATGTGACCGACCGCCACCAGGCCGAAAGCACGGTGCGCTTTCTGGCGCATCACGATCCGCTCACCCGGCTGGTCAATCGCACCGAATTCCACGATCGGCTGGCACGCGAGTTGACGGGCGGCGCGCGCGGGCGGGGGCGCGTGGCCTGTCTGTTCGTCGATCTCGATCACTTCAAGCTGGTCAACGATTCGCTGGGCCACGCGGCGGGGGACCGCGTGCTCGAGGTCGTCGCGGAACGCCTGCGCCTGCATGCGGGGCCGCGGGACGTGATCGCCCGGCTGGGCGGAGACGAGTTTGCCCTGATGCTGGGCCGCACGCGCGGGGCGCAACTCGCGCTTTCCCGCGCGCAGGCGATCGTGACCGATCTTTCCACGCCGATCGAGGTGGAAGGCAGGCTCATCCAGCTCGGCGCCAGCGTCGGCATCGCTCTTGCGCCGGATCATGCTGCCAATGCCGATGAACTGCTGCGCGCTGCGGACATGGCGCTCTATGAGGCCAAGTCCGCAGGCCGCGGCATGGCGACGCTGTATCATCCGGACATGAAACGCACTCTGCTCGATCGCCGCGCGCTGGAACTCGAGCTGCGCTCGGCGCTTCCGGGCGGCGAGTTCGAATTGCACTACCAGCCGGTGCTCGATCTCAGGACCGACCGGATTGCCGGGTTCGAGGCGCTGCTGCGCTGGCGCCATCCGCAGCGCGGCATGATCGGCCCCGCGATGTTCATCGGCCTGGCAGAGCGCAGCGGGCTGATCGTCCAGATCGGCGAGTGGGTCCTGCGTGAGGCATTGGCCGAGGCGGCGGGCTGGGACGAGGACCTCACCATCGCGGTCAACGTCTCGGCCGTTCAGATGCAGGGCGGTGCGCTGCTGCGTCAGGTCGTCTCGGCACTCGCCGCAACAGGTCTCAAGCCAGAGCGGCTGGAGCTGGAAATCACCGAATCCGTGCTGATGCAGGATGAGGAGGCCTGCATCGCGCTGCTCCACCAGCTGCGCGGGCTGGGCGTGCGGATCGCGCTTGATGATTTCGGCACGGGCTATTCCGCGCTCAACTACTTGCGCAGTTTCCCGTTCGACAAGATCAAGATCGACCGCTGCTTCGTCACCGATCTCGATGCGGGCGGAGAAAGCGCGGCGATCGTCGAAAGCGTGCTCGATCTTGCCGCACGGCTCAATATGCAGACCATTGCGGAAGGCGTGGAGGACGCCGCCCAGCTCGCCGTCCTACGCGCGCGGGGTTGCGCGCAAGTGCAGGGGCATCTGATCAGCCCGCCGGTTCCGGCCGCAGAACTCCCGGTGACGCGCCGCACCCCGCCCCGCGCCGCAGCGCGAGGCTAGCCGTTATCCCACCTTGCCGACGACGCTTTCGGGCAGGTCCTTGCCGAACACGCGCTGGTAGTATTCGGCCACCAGCACCCGCTCGGTCTCATCGCACTTGTTGAGGAACGAGAGGCGGAAGGCGAAGCCGGTATCGCCGAAGATGCCGGTGTTCTGCGCCCAGCTGATCACCGTGCGCGGGCTCATCACGGTGGAAATGTCGCCGGCGATGAAGCCCTTGCGGGTGAGGTCGGCCACCCGGACCATGTCGGCCGCCGTCTTGGCGTCGAGGCCGGGGACCTTCTTGGTCACCACGTCGATCTCGGTCGCGGCGGGCAGGTAGTTCAGCGCCACGACGATGTTCCAGCGGTCCATCTGGCCCTGGTTGATCGCCTGCGTGCCGTGATAGAGCCCGCTCGTATCGCCCAGGCCCACCGTGTTCGCCGTGGCGAAGAGGCGGAAGTTGGGGTTCGGGCGGATCACGCGGTTCTGGTCGAGCAGCGTGAGCTTGCCTTCGGTTTCCAGCACGCGCTGGATCACGAACATCACGTCCGGGCGGCCCGCGTCGTATTCGTCGAAGACCAGCGCGGTCGGGGTTTGCAGCGCCCAGGGCAGCAGGCCTTCGCGGAATTCGGTGACCTGAAGGCCATCGCGCAGCACGATCGCGTCGCGGCCGATCAGGTCGATGCGGCTGATGTGCGCATCGAGGTTGATGCGGATGCACGGCCACTTGAGGCGGGCTGCCACCTGCTCGATGTGCGTCGATTTGCCGGTGCCGTGATAGCCCTGCACCATCACGCGGCGGTTATGGGCAAAGCCTGCGAGGATCGCCAGCGTGGTATCCGGATCGAACACGTAGTTGGGATCGAGATCCGGCACGCGCTCGTCGGCCACCGAGAAGGCAGGCACGGTCATGTCGACGGGAATGCCGAAAGTCTCCCGCACGCTCAGCGTGGTATCGGGAGCGGCAAGGACGGTGGTGGCGCGGGTATCGGCCTGCAGGTTCGGAATATCGGTCATCGCAGCACCCGCCTATACGGGGCTGCGAAAGGCTGCAATAAGCTTTGCGTGCTGACTCGACCGCGGGAGGCGGATGCTATGAAATTGTATGGGGCCCTTCTCTCCCCCTTTGTGCGCAAGGTGGCTGTGGTGCTGGGGGAAAAGAGCATCGACTTGTATGATCCGGGCCTTGTCAAGATCCCATTGAACGGTTCCTTCTGTTGACGGGCTGGGGGCCCCCACAC
>NZ_JAIEPN010000177.1 GCF_019748365.1 Novosphingobium sp. | reverse complement strand
TCGACCGTGTCGGCGCTGCGGAAGCGCACGTTGGTCTTGCGGCCATCGATCAGGTTCTTCATCTCGACCTGCATGAACGCGCCGCCCTTGCCGGGCTGGGTGTGCTGGGTCTTGGCAACCTTCCAGATGCCCTTCTCGTATTCCAGGATATTGCCCGGACGGATGTCCACGCCGCTGATCTTCATGATGGAAAGAGCCCTTTGGGATGCACGCCTGTGGCATGCGGGAGCGCGGCCCTTAGCGCCAAGCGGCGATTGCTTCAAGCCGCCGTCGCATGCTAGCTCCGCGGGCATGAACCGCATTGTCCTTCCCGCCCTTCTGCTGCTCGCCGCCACACCTGCCATGGCCGCGCCCGGCGGCGCCATGTGGACTGTGCCGCAGGGCCGCTGGACCTGCGAGTTGCCGGGTGATGCGACCACTCCGCCCACACCGCGGCCGGAGCACAATTTCAGCGTGGTGCCCGATTCCAGCTATGTCGTCGGTGGCATGCGCGGCACTTACCTGCTGCTCGGCAAGAAGTTCACGATGACGTCCGGCCCCTTCGCCGGACGCCGGTTCGACAAAGTCGGCCTCTCGCTGATCAAGCTCGGCCCCGATGGCAAACGCGAAGCGCTGCGCTGCGTTCGCGCCGGTGCGGTGCGGGATGATTACAGCGCGGGTGACGGTGAACCGACAGAGTAAGCCGCTCAACCCGCGGCGCGCGCAATTGCCTCGTTGAAAGCGCGCACGCCTGCCGCTTCATCGCCGCCCCACACGGCGTGGCTCACCGCAAGAAAATCGGCGCCCGCCTGAACCAGCGGCCGGCAATTGGCCGCCGTAATCCCGCCGATCGCCACGCAGGGCAGTTCGAAAAGCCGCGCCCACCATTGCAGCAATTCGGGCTCGGCCACGTGCTTGGTGTCCTTGGTCGCGCTCGGAAAGAACGCCCCGAACGCGACATAGTCCGCGCCCGCCTCGCCCGCTTCCATCGCAAGATGCCGGCTCGCATGGCACGTCACGCCGATCTGCGCCGCCTTGCCAAGCCGCGCCCGCGCATCGGCCACGCTGCCATCGTCCTGCCCCAGGTGCACGCCATCCGCGCCAAGCCGCTTGGCGAGGCTGATTGAATCGTTGACGATGAAGGCCACCTCGCGGTCTGCGCAGATGCGCTGCAGCGGTTCGGCCAGACGCGCCGCTTCGTGTTCGTCGAGGCCCTTCACACGGAACTGGAACGCCGCAACCGGCCCCGCATCAAGCGCACGGGCAAGCCGTTCAGGAAACGCGCCGCCCACGTCGAGCGGCGAGATCAGGTAGAGCTGGCAGGCAAGATCAGACATGCTGGTGCCTTAGCGGCCTGCGCAGACCAGCGCAAACCGCCGAGGCATCAGGCCGTCTTCACCGTCGAGCCGCGATGGATCTCGTCAATCGCCGCACCGAGCGAGGCGTCGAACTCGGCGTCGCTCATCTGCGCGCGCAAGTCTTCCAGCAGCGCGCGGCTGAAGCTGGCGATGATGCCGTTGTTCTTGGCAAGCTCGACGCAGGCTTCCGGCCGCTTGTACCCGCCCGAAAGCGCGACAACCCGCAGCACGCGCGGATGCGCCACCAGCGGGTCGAACGTGCCCGGCACGACGGGCAGCGAAAGCTTGAGCATCACTTCCTCGCCCTCGGCCAGCGTGTCGAGATGCTTCAACGTTTCCTCGAGCAGGATCGTGTCGCACTCTGCACGCGTCTCGCTCTTGATGTTCACTTCGGGTTCGATGATCGGCATCATGCCGTGCGAAAGCACTTGACGACCGATCTCGAACTGCTGCGCGACCACGGCGGCGATGCCCTCGCGGTTCGCCGAGTTGATCACCGAACGCTCCTTGGTGCCGAACACGCCGAGCGCCTTCGAGCGCTCCAGCAGAGCATCGAGCGTCGGCATCGGTTTCATCAGCTGCACGCCATTCGCCTCGTCCTCGAGGCCCTTGTCGATCTTGATGAAGGGAACGACGCCCTTGGCAATCAGCGCTTCGGGGACCGGCGTGCCGTCGACGTCGCCGTCCATGGTGCGCTCGAACAGGATCGCGCCGATCACCTTCTCGCCGGTGAACGCGGCAGACCGGATGATCCGCGCACGCATGGCGTGGATCAGGCCGAACATTTCCTCGTCAGAGCTCCAGGCACCAGCCTCGATGCCATAGCCCGCGAGCGCCTTGGGGGTGGACCCGCCGCTCTGGTCCAATGCCGCGATAAAGCCGTCACCTGCGGCAATCTTTGCCCTCATGTCCGCATATTGCATGGATCACCCCTATGTTCGCGCATTCGAATGCACGGGCAGCCCTTAGTGCGGAGCGCAATGCACCGCAACATCTGTGATTCCAAAAAACTCGGCGGCTTACCCAGGGCGCGGCGCAGCCAGAAACCGACGCGTCAGCGCGCGCCGGACCGGCCCGTCGATCCAGCGCGTACACAGCGCGGCGAGCCCCAGCGCCACCGCCAGATAGACAGGCGCAAGGGCCACTTCGGGCAATCCGAGCCGGACGGCTGCCCCGCGCACGTAGGCGACAAGCGGTGCATGAACAACATACAGCGCATACGACAGTTCCCCTGACCGCGCACCAAACAGCGCCATTGCAGGCGGCAATTCCACGCGGCTGCAGAACCAGACCATCGCCGGCCAAAGCAGCAGCACAGTGGCAAGGTCCGGGCCAAGCCGAAACGAGGGAGGAATTGGCGTCGCGCAGAGCGCGCCAACCCCGATCAGACAAAGCCCGGCCCGCCAGTCCGTGCGCCTCGTCTGCGCAGCAGCGGGGATCAATCCAATGAGCACGCCCGAGTTGAACGCAAACCCGCAGCGCAGCAAAGCAATCGGAACCTGACTCCAGCGAGAGCCATCGCCCAACGCCGAACGCTTAACCAGATCCGGATCGATTGGCGAGTTGTGCGTGGCTGCGATCAGCATCACGGCGAAGACTACCGAGCCGGCCAGCAGCGTCGGACGTGGCAAGCGTGACCAGCCGGCGGCAAACAGGCACGAGGCGAGCAGCTCGAAGGAAAGCGACCATGCCGGGAAATTGAGCGGGAACAGCAATGCGCTGTAGGGAGAGGGTAGCATCAGCACATTGAACGGGAACGAATGGGCAAGATCGTCCAGCGGCATCCGGCCAGGTCGCCCCCGGGCAAGCCCCTGCAACACAGACAGCGTGAAAAGCACAACACCCGTTACATGAAGCGGATAGAGCCGAACCATCCGTTTCAGGATCAGCCGACCGGCACCCAGCCCATCCGCCAGCTGCGGGCCATAGGTTCTGGTGAGAATGAAGCCGGAGAGGAGGAAGAACAAGTCGACAGCCAGATAGCCCGCGGGCACGAGAGAGCGGTCGTAGTGCAACAGCGCAACAGCGATCGCAGCGACCCCGCGCAGGCCGTCAAGTGCCCCATACCTCTCGCCGGTGGACCCAGCCCAGAGGGAGTTCCGCATCAGGCGCGAACCTCAGGCCTGACTCGCGGGAGCCAACGGGTTCACACCTCGAGCGCTGCCACGCCGGGCAGCACGCGGCCTTCCATCCATTCCAGGAAAGCCCCGCCTGCGGTCGAAACATAGCTGAATTCGCCGGTCACACCCGCATGGCTCAGCGCCGCAACGGTATCGCCGCCACCCGCCACCGATACCAGCGAACCCTCGCGCGTCAGCGCCGCCGCCGTGCGCGCCAGCGCCACGGTCGCGGTATCGAACGGCGTCGTCTCGAACGCGCCGAGCGGGCCGTTCCACACCAAGGTCTTGCAGACCTTGAGCACATCGGCGAGCGCCTCGGTCGCCGCAGGACCGACGTCGAGGATCATCTCGTCCGCCGCCACTTGGTGCACATTGCAGGTGCGCAAGCTCGGCGGATTGGCCGCGAATTCCTTCGAGACAACGACGTCATATGGCAGATGCACGGTGCATCCCGACTTGTCCGCCGCATCGAGGATCGCCTCGGCGGTTGCTGCCAGATCATGCTCGCACAGCGACTTGCCGACATCGACCCCGCGTGCGGCAAGGAAGGTGTTGGCCATGCCGCCGCCAATGATCAGGTGATCGACCTTGCCGACAAGGTGCTTGAGCACATCGAGCTTTGACGAGACCTTCGCCCCGCCGACCACGGCTGCCACAGGACGCTCCGGCTCACCCAGCGCCTTGCCCAGCGCTTCGAGTTCGGCCTGCATCGACCGGCCCGCATAGGCCGGCAGCACATGCGCTAGGCCCTCGGTCGTCGCATGCGCGCGGTGCGCGGCGGAAAAGGCGTCATTCACATAGATATCGGCGTTGGCGGCAATCGCCTTGACTAGCTCCGGATCGTTCTTCTCCTCGCCCTTCCAGAACCGCGTGTTCTCGAGGCAGGCGATCCCGCCTTCGGGGAGGATGCCGACAACCTGTTGCACGACCGGCCCGGCGATCTCGGAAACGAACATCACTTCGCGCCCGATCACCTGCTCCACCGCGCCGACCACCATGCTCAGCGACTGGGTCGAGACGCGCTCGCCCTTCGGCCGGCCGAAGTGCGCCAGCAGAAGCACCTTGGCGCCCTTGTCTGCGAGTTCGAGGATCGTCGGCTTGGCAGCCTGGACGCGGGTATCATCGGTCACCGCGCCGTCCTGCATGGGGAGGTTGAGGTCCACGCGCACCAGCACGACCTTGCCGCGCACGTCGCCGATATCGTCAAGCGTCTTGAAGCTCATTGCTCGATCCTCACTTCGTCGCCCAAGGCGATTTCGCCCTCGCTGATCACCCGTCCGCAAATCCCGCCGCGCCAGTCCGGCGTGAGTGCCGCGCGCAGACCGTCTCGCAAAGCGTCCATGCGGCTGCACGGATCGCATTCGCAGCGCACCTCGATGCGCAGGCCCTTGCCGATCGCGATCACCTTGCCCGCCTCGCGCGGCAGTCTCACGCCCGAAACCAGCAGATTGGCGCGCCGGTCGGACCAGACGAGGCCGTCCGCTCCGCCAATGTCCGACATCGCTGCAGCCCAGCCCTCGGCCTCGATCACGGTTATCTGCCGGTTGCCCTTCTTGCCTTCCGCCACAGGCCCGCGGCAATCGCCCTCAAGCCCCCTGTCCGGCGTCACAAGGGCGCGGTCCAAAGTCTCCATCGGCCCGCGGGACACCTTGTGCCGGGCAATCCCGTCAAGCCGTCCCGCGGTCGCCATGGCTCAGAGCAGCCCGCCCATCACGCCGGCCGTATCGACCATGCGGTTCGAGAAGCCCCACTCGTTGTCGTACCACGAAAGCACGCGCACCAGCTTGCCGTCGATCACCGCGGTTTCGAGGCTGTCGATGGTCGAGCTGTGCGAATCGTGGTTGTAGTCGATCGATACCAGCGGCTCGTCGCTGAAGCCCAGCACGCCCTTGAGCGCGCCTTCCGAAGCGGCCTTGAGCAGCGCGTTGACTTCTTCCTTGGTCGTGTCGCGACCGGGCTGGAAAGTCAGGTCGACGACCGAGACGTTCGGGGTCGGCACGCGGATCGCCGAACCGTCGAGCTTGCCCTTCAATTCGGGCAGCACTTCGCCCACCGCGCGGGCAGCGCCCGTCGTGGTCGGGATCATGCTCATCGCAGCAGCACGCGCACGGCGCGGATCGCTGTGGATCTGGTCGAGGATCTTCTGGTCGTTGGTATAGGCGTGGACCGTGGTCATCAGGCCGCGCACGATGCCGATGCTGTCGTTCAGAACCTTGGCGAAGGGCGCCAGGCAGTTGGTGGTGCACGAAGCGTTCGAGACGATGGTGTGCTCGGCGGTCAGCTTGTCGTGGTTCACGCCGAAGACGACGGTGAGGTCGACGTTCTTGCCTGGAGCCGAGATCAGCACCTTCTTGGCGCCCGCCGCGAGGTGCTTCTCGCACGAAGCGCGGTCGGTGAAGAAGCCGGTGCACTCGAGCACGATGTCGATGCCCTGCGCGGCGTGCGGCAGGTTGGCGGGATCGCGCTCCGCGGTCACGGCGATGCGCTTGCCGTCGATCACCAGATCGCTACCGTCGACTTCGACCGTGCCCTTGTAGGCGCCGTGCACGCTGTCACGCTTGAACAGCAGCGCGTTGTCCTTGGCGCTGGCGAGATCGTTGATCGAAACCAGCTCCAGCCCGCAATCCGGACGCTCCAGAATGGCGCGCGCCACATTGCGCCCGATGCGCCCGAATCCGTTGATCGCAACCTTGGTGGCCATTCTTAGAACTCCTTCCTAGCTATCCGTTATCACGCTCGCCATGTGGCGGGCCGCAGCGAGGAAACAATCCGCCAGCGCCATTTGGGGCGCCTCCGGATAGCTATTCGCCTGCCCCCCACCGCCGAGGACCTTACGAAAGCCGCGCGCGGATGCGCGGCAGGATCTTGTCAGCCGTCAGGCCGAAGTGGTCATAAAGCACCGGCGCCGGGGCCGAGGCACCGAAGCTGTCGATGCCGATGGTGAGGCCATCGCCGACATACTTCTGCCAGCCCAGCGTGACGCCCGCCTCGATCGAGACCTTGAGCGTGTCCGCCGGCAGCAGGTCGGCGCGGTAGGCCGCGTCCTGCTCGTCAAACAGCTCCCAGCACGGGAACGAGACGACATCCGCGCCCACGCCCTCGGCTTCAAGCGCCTTGGCCACGTCCATGGCGATCGCCACTTCCGAACCCGTCGCCATCAGCACGACCTTGCGCGGCGCGGTTGCAGCCACGAGGCGATAGGCGCCCTTCGAGCTCTTGAACTCGGCATCGAAGCGCACCGGCGGCAGGTTCTGCCGGGTCAGCGCCAGCACCGTCGGGCGGTGGGGATTGGCGAGCGCAAGGCTCCAGGCCTCCGCGGTCTCGATCGCGTCCGCCGGACGGAACACGAGGAGATTGGGGATCATGCGCAGCGACATGACATGCTCGACCGGCTGATGGGTCGGGCCATCTTCGCCAAGGCCGATGGAATCGTGCGTGAACACATAGACCGCGCGCACATGCTGCAGCGCCGACATGCGCACCGCGTTGCGGCAATAGTCCGAGAACACGAGGAAAGTGCCGCCATAGGGGATCACGCCGCCGTGCAGCGCCATGCCGTTCATCGCGGCGGCCATGCCGAACTCGCGGATGCCGTAATAGACATAGCGCCCGCCGTAGCTGTCCTTGGTCAGCGGCCCGGTCGATTTGGTCTTGGTGTTGTTGGAGCCCGTAAGGTCCGCCGAACCGCCGACCATTTCCGGGATCACCGCAGTCATCGCCTCCAGCGCCATCTCGCTCGACTTGCGGGTCGCGACCGTCGGCGGATTGGCGATCAGGCTTTCGATATAGGCGTTCTTCGCACCGACATCGGCCGGGAGTTCGCCCGCCATGCGCCGCGCCAGTTCCGGCCCTTGCGGATGGGCCGCCGCGCGCGCTTCCCACGCCGCCCGCGCAGCCGCACCCTTGGCCCCGGCTGCGCGCCAGTTCGCCATGATGTCCGCCGGGATCTCGAACGGCGCTGCCGTCCAGCCGAGGTACTCGCGCGCGGCCTCGATCTCGCTCTTGCCCAGCGGCGAGCCGTGCACATTGTGCCCGCCCTGCTTGTTGGGCGCGCCCTTGCCGATCACCGTCTTGCAGGAAACCAGCGAAGGCCGCGGATCGGCAGCCGCTTCAGCCAGCGCGCGGGCGATATCGGCAAAGTCATGCCCGTCGCAGCTCGTGGTATGCCACCCGCTCGCGGCATAGCGCGCCAGAATGTCTTCCGTGGTCGAAAGCGAGGTATCGCCATCGATAGTGATCTTGTTGTCATCCCACAGCACGTTGAGGTGGCCGAGGCCGAGCGTCCCCGCCAGACCGACGGCCTCGTGGTTCACGCCTTCCATCAGGCAGCCGTCGCCCGCTATGACCCAGGTCCTGTGATCGACCAGTTCGCTGCCGAACGTGGCATTGAGGTGCCGCTCGGCAATTGCCATGCCCACCGCCATCGCCAGACCCTGCCCCAGCGGACCGGTGGTGCACTCCACGCCTTCCAGCATGTCGTTTTCGGGGTGGCCTGCGCAGGGGCTGCCCAGCTGGCGAAAATTGCGGATGTCGCCAATCGTCGGGGCGGCATAGCCGGTCAGGTGGAGCAGCGCATAGATCAGCATCGAGCCGTGGCCGGCCGAGAGCACGAAGCGGTCGCGGTCGGCCCACTTGGGCGCGGCGGGATCATACTTCAGGAATTCGGTGAACAGCACGGTCGCCACATCGGCCATGCCCATCGGCATGCCGGGATGCCCCGAATTGGCGGCCTCGACCGCATCCATCGCCAGCGCCCGGATCGCGTTCGCCATCGGCGCCAGTACGGCCTGATCCCGTTCCATCTTCTGTTCCAGCCTTCGATCCTGCGGCCCTTGCCGCGCACGCGTGCGGCCGATTCGGCAGCGGGCTCTCTTTGGGAGCGGCACTTGATAGCGTCAAGGCTGGCGCCGTAGCGTCAAGGTTGGGGAAAGGCGGGTTCAACCCGGCTTGCGGGCCTAGGCATTTCTGCTAGCGATTAGTGCCATGACGACCGAGGCGCAGGATTCTCCGCTCGATGCGGCGCTGGACAGGATCGAGCAGGCAATTGCCCGGCTCGAGGCTGCCGTCGCCGCCGCTCCCGCCCCCGCCGAAGTGGCCGAGCTGCACAGCCGCCACCGCAAGCTGAAGGAACGGGTGAGCCAGGAAATCCAGCAGCTTGACCTCCTGCTGGCCAATCTGCCGCAATGACCCCCGCCCCCATGGCCCCCACCACATGACAAACGTCACGCTCACGATCGGCGGCAGGCCCTATACCGTCTCCGCGCCCGATGGCGAGGAATCGCATATCGAGATGCTGGGCCGCATGGTCGCCGAACGCGTCGCCAAGGGTGGCGGCGGCCCCGGCCAGAGCGAGACGCGCATGCTGCTCTTCGCCGCGCTCATGCTGGCGGACGAACTGCACGAGCTCCACCGCCAGATGCCGCCACCGCAGGAAGAAGTGCCCGCCGCCCCGGCCGCCCCTTCTGCCGAAGTGCTCGCCCGGATCGAGCTGCTGGCCGCCCGCGTCGAGAAGCTTGCCGCCCATCTGGAAGATGCGGGCGGTTGAGTCCGGCACTTGAGAAAGCGCCGCGGGTTCCCTAGATAGGAACCGACGGGTACTGCCCGGCACGTGCCACATGAAATCCCTGAGGCTATAAGCAAAATCCTTGGGGGCTGTCCCTGCCCGGGTCCTGGCCCTGGTATATGGTCCCCACCTGACGTGAACGCGTCAGAGGATTCTCCTGGAAACGACCCATGGTGGTCCCGTCACCCCGGCACGGTGCCCTTCCGCCAAGGCCAGAAACTGCAGAGATGACCTTGGAACCTACCGACATCGCCAGCGCCAAGGCCGCCCAGCGCAAGGCCCTTCGCGCCGCGCGCCGTGATCACGTCGCCGCGCTCGATCCGCGCATCAAGGCGCTGCTGTTCATGCGCCCGCCCGCAGCGCTTGGGGCACTGATCCCGGATGGCGCCAAGATCGGCCTCTATCTTGCCATTGGCGATGAAGCGCCCACGCATGGATATGCGCGGCATTTCCACGAAGCCGGCCACAAGGTCGCCCTGCCCTTCTTTGCGGAGCGCGGTGCGCCGATGGAATTTCGCCACTGGGCCTCGCCTTATCTCAACGAGCTTCTGGAGCCTGATCCCTATGGCGCCCGGCAGCCGCTCGCCGATGCCGAAACGCTTGTGCCGGATGTCCTGTTCGTCCCGCTCATCGGCTTCACCGCCAAGGGCATGCGGCTGGGCCAGGGCGGCGGCCATTATGACCGCTGGCTTGCGAAGCACCCGCAGACACCAGCGATCGGCATGGCGTGGGACAGCCAGCTTGCCGAAAACCTGCCATTAGAGGCGCATGACAAGCCGCTCTCCGCAGTGGTAACCCCCACGCGGCTATACGGCCCCTTTTGAGCGGAACCCCGATGGAAGATCCCCAGTCCTACAAACCGACCTGGCGCAAGCCGTTTGGCATTCTCGCCCTCGTTCTGGGGCTGTTCGGCTATGCGCTGATCGTGGCGGGGCTTTCGGGGCCCATCGGCAAGATGCCGGTCATCGCCCAGACACTGGTCTACGTGATTCTCGGAACCGTCTGGCTCCTGCCGCTGCGGCGCTTCCTGATCTGGATGGAAACCGGCCGCTGGGGCTGATTCAAAACGATTTTTAGCTGGCGCAAAAATAGCCGTTCAAGGGCGTTGACAGTCAGAGGCTCCTCCCATAAATGCGGCGCTCCCAAGGCGAGCGGGTGTAGCTCAGTTGGTTAGAGTATCGGCCTGTCACGCCGAGGGTCGCGGGTTCAAGTCCCGTCACTCGCGCCATTGGGAAGACGAAAAAGGCACCTTCGGGTGCCTTTTTCTTTGCCCGCACGCCGCTTGCGCAGGCCCCGAAGGTCCCCATTAACCAAACTTTATCGGCCCGCATGGCAACTTGTCCTCCGAGGCGCGAGGGGCGTCCAAGGGGCAATAGAACCAATGTACAAAGCGGTCCTTCCGGCGATGGTGGTTGCAGGCGCGACAAGCGTCGCGCTCGTGCCCGTCTCGGCCCATGCCGCGGGCAGCGTGCAGTTTGCCAGCGATGTTTTCGTCGAGCGCTTCCAGCCCGCCCCCGGCGGCCGCACCGCCCGCATTCTCGAACGCGCCGACCAGCTCCGCCCCGGCGACCGCGTCATATTTGTCGTGAACTGGACGGCGCGCCGCGATGGCGGCTTCACCGTAACCAACCCGCTCCCGCGCACGATCGCCTTTGCCGGCGGCGCTGATGGCGAGCAGGAAGTCTCCGTCGATGGCGGCCGCACCTGGGGCGCGCTCGAAGCCCTTGCCGTGCGCGACGGCTATGGCCGCAGCCGCCCGGCCCATCCCGAAGACGTGACGCACTTGCGCTGGCGCATTCCCACCCCACAGGCGCTTGCCGGTAATGGCCAGATGACCTGGCGCGGCGTGGTGCGTTAATCCGCCAGCAGCAGCACCGGCGTCTCGATCAACCGCCTCAGCGCCTGCACAAAGCTCGCCGCATCCCAGCCATCCACCACGCGGTGATCGCAGCTGATCGACACGTTCATCAGCTTGCGCTTGGCCACCCGCTCGCCGCCCATTCCGTCCGGAACAAACATCGGCCGTTCAACAATCCGGTTAGGCGCGATGATCGCCACTTCCGGCCGGTTGATCACCGGCGTCGTCGCCACCCCGCCCAGCGCGCCCAGTGAAGTGACCGTGATGGTCGAGCCCGAAAGCTCGGCAGACGTTGCCGTGCCAGAACGCGCCGCATCGGCCAGTCTCACGATCTCGTTTGCCAGCTGCCACAAGTTGCGGTCCTGCGCATCGCGGATCACCGGCACCATCAACCCGCCCGGCGTCTGTGTCGCCATGCCGAGATGCACAGCGCCATGCCGCGTGACTACACCCGCCTCGTCATCATAACGTGCATTGAGCATCGGGAAATCCGGCAGCGTCTTGCAGATCGCGGTGATCAGCAGCGGCAGCATGGTCAGCTTGGGCTTCGCGCCCCGCGCGTCGTTCAATTGCGCGCGCATGTCCTCCAGCGCGGTAACGTCGCATTCCTCCACATACGTAAAATGCGGAATGTGCCGCTTCGCCGCCGCCATGTTCTCGGCAATCCGGCGCCTGAGGCCGATGACCCGCACCGTCTCGTCCGCGCGCCTCGCGGCTGCTGGGCGATAGCCGCCACCGGCATTGTAGGCGAGGAACTGATCGAGGTCGGCATGGCGCACCCGGCCCGCTTCCGAGGGTTTCACTTCAGCGAGGTCGATCCCCAGCGCCTCGGCCCGCGCCCGCACGGCAGGGCTGGCCAGCACCCTCGAGAAATGGGGACTGTCCCCATTTTTTATTGCGCCAGCGGAGTCCTTGAAGGGGTGCGCTGCCGCAACTAAAATGGATTTATCCTCAACGGCATCAGGGTGAGTGACGAGAGGCGCGGCTGCAATTAAATGGGGACTGTCCCTATTTTCCGCATGCTCAACGTCGGATGCGAATAAATGGGGACTGTCCCTATTTTCTTCGGCCGCCGTAGGACCGGCCTCGGCCGCATCTCCCTCGGTTTCGATCACCACCAGCGGCGATCCGATCGCGATCACATCGCCCACCTCGCCGGCGATCGAGACGATCCGCCCCGAAACCGGGCTCTCCATCTCGACCGTCGCCTTGTCGGTCATCAGATCGGCGACGCGGCCATCCTCGGCCACAACGTCGCCCACCTTGACGTGCCACGCGACAATCTCGGCCTCGGCAATGCCTTCGCCAATGTCAGGCAGGCGGAACGTGAAAGTACCCATGGCTTCAGGCCTTCAAAAGACGGTCGACAGCCTCGCCGATGCGGACCGGACCCGGAAAATACGCCCATTCAAGACTGTGCGGATAAGGCGTGTCAAAGCCCGTGACTCGCTCGATGGGGGCTTCGAGGTGGTAGAAGCAGCGCTCCTGGACCAGTGCCGAAAGCTCAGCGCCGAAGCCGCCCGTGCGCGTCGCCTCGTGGATGATCAGGCACTTGCCGGTCTTCTCGACCGAAGCCTTGATCGTCTCGATATCGAGCGGCACCAAAGTGCGCAGATCGATGATCTCTGCGTCCACGCCCTTCTCCGCCAGCACCGCCTCGGCCACATGGACCATCGTGCCGTAGGCCAGCACCGTCAGCGCCTCGCCCTCGCGCACCACCCGCGCCTTGCCGAGCGGGATGCGGTAATAACCTTCCGGTACCGCCCCATCCTTGTGGCGCGACCACGGCTCCACTGGCTTGTCGTAATAGCCGTTGAACGGCCCGTTGTAGATGCGCTTGGGCTCGAAGAAGATCACCGGGTCGTTGTCCTCGATGGCAGCGATCAGCAGCCCCTTGGCATCGTGCGGCGTCGAGGGGATCACCGTCTTGAGGCCCGCGACATGGGTAAACAGCGCTTCCGGGCTCTGGCTATGCGTCTGCCCGCCGAAGATACCGCCGCCGAAAGGCGAGCGCACCGTGATCGGCGCAGTAAATTCCCCCGCCGAGCGGTAGCGCAGCCGCGCCGCCTCGGAGACGAGCTGATCGAGCCCCGGATAGATATAGTCGGCAAACTGGATCTCGGGCACCGGCCTCAGGCCATAGGCACCCATTCCCACCGCCACGCCGATGATCCCGCACTCGCTGATCGGCGTATCGAACACCCGCGTGCGGCCATATTTCTTCTGCAGCCCCGCCGTCGCGCGGAACACGCCGCCGAAATAGCCGACGTCCTCGCCCATCACGACGATATTGCTGTCACGCGCCATCATCACATCGAGCGCGTCGTTGATCGCCTCGATCATGTTGAGCTTCTTCACGAAAGGAGTCTCGCTCACGCTCAATCCTCCTTCCACTCGGGCCATTTGATCCGCCGCTCGCGGATCGCCTGCTCGCTCTGTTCCTTGAGGTGCCAGGGCAATTCCTCGAACACATCTTCAAACAGCGTGCGGAACGGATGGTGCAGGCCGTGACCCAAAACGCCGTTGGCTTCCGCCGCCTTGGCCGCGGCCTTTACCTGCTCGGCCAGTTCCAGATCCATCGCCGCATGGGCGTCCGGCGTCCATTCGCCCAGCGCTTCCAGATGCGCCGCAAGCCGCGCGATCGGATCGCCCAGCGGCCACTCGCTGCGCTCCTGCACAGAGCGGTACTGCCCCGGATCGTCCGAAGTCGAATGCCCCTCCGCGCGGTAGGTGAAATGCTCGATCAAGGTCGGCCCGCCATTGGCCCGCGCGCGGTTTGCGGCCCAGCGCGTCGCGGCATAGACCGCCAGCGGATCATTCCCGTCCACGCGCAGCCCGGCAATCCCATAGCCAATCGCCCGCGCCGCAAAAGTCGTCCGCTCCGCCCCGGCAAAGCCCGAAAAGCTCGAAATCGCCCACTGGTTGTTCACGACATTGAACACCACCGGCGCGTTGTAGACCGCTGCAAAGGTCATCGCCGAATGGAAGTCGCCTTCCGCGGTCGATCCCTCGCCCAGCCACGCCGCCGCAATCCGCGTATCGCCCTTGATCGCACTCGCCATCGCCCAGCCCACGGCCTGCGGGTATTGTGTGGCAAGGTTGCCCGAGATCGAGAAGAACGAGGCTTCCTTCGCCGAATACATGATCGGCAGCTGGCGCCCCTTCAGCTTGTCCGCCTTGTTCGAATAGATCTGGTTGATCATGTCGACCATCGGATAGCCGCGCGCGATCAGGATGCCCTGCTGGCGATACGACGGGAACACCATGTCGTCGCTCGCCAGCGCCATGGCCGGCGCAATCGAGGTCGCCTCCTCGCCGGTGCACTTCATGTAGAAGCTGGTCTTGCCCTGCCGCTGCCCACGGTACATGCGGTCGTCGAACGCCCGCGTCAGCGCCATCAGCCGCAGCATCCGCCTGAGGCTCTCGGGGTCGAGCTTCGGGTCCCACGGCCCAACGGCGCGATTGTCGTCACCCAGCACGCGCACCAGATCGAGGCACAATGGATGCGTCTCGCTCGCCGCGCAGCCCTCGTCCGGCCGTGCCTGCGCGCCCGCCGGAGGGATCACCAAATGGCTGTAATCCACCGCATCGCCGGGGCGGAACTTCGGCTCGGGAACATGCAGTTGCAGAGGTGGAAGATTGCTGCGGGTGCCTTCGGTCATGCGCAAAACACCAGCATCTGTCACTCCCGGCGCGTCTCCGGCTTGAGACGCATTATTAGCTCATCGCATAATAATATTACAACGCGCTTTCCGAGTCAATCAAACCGCGACCGGCGCTGCAATGTGCGCCTGCGGGGCATAGCCGCTCACCTCGAAATCCTCAATCCGGTATCCAAAGATACTATCTGGCCGCCGCACGATCTCCAGCTTCGGGCTTCCCTCCGGCACCCGCGCCAGCTGCGCCTCCACCAGCTCGGCATGATTCAGATAGAGGTGCGTATCGCCCCCCATCCACACCAGCTCCCCCGGCTCAAGATCGCACTGCTGCGCCAGCATGCGGATAAACAGCGCCCCGCCCCAGAGGTTGAACGGCAGCCCCAGCGCCAGGTCGCAACTGCGCTGGTAGAGCAGCCCGGAGAGCTTCCCGTCCGCCACATGGAACTGGTAGGTCTTGTGGCACGGCGGCAGCGCCATCGAACCAAGCTCAGCCACGTTCCACCCCTCGACGATATGGCGCCGGCTCCCGGGGTTCGTCCGCAGGCTCTCGACCACTTCGGCCACCTGATTGACGCCCTCGGCGCGCCGCACAAACAGCCCGTCCCCCGCCGGCTCATAGACCGGCCAGTCCGTCCACTGCTTGCCGTAAACCGGCCCCAGATCGCCCCACTGCAGGGCAAAGGCCTCATCCGCCACGATCCGCGCCGAAAATTCCTTGCGGCTGATCTCCTCCCCCGTCGCGCGCCGATAGCGGTCAAGCGGCCAGTCGGTCCAGATTTCCACCCCTTGTGCGCAAAGCTCGCGGATATTGGTGCGCCCGGTGAGGAACCACAGGAACTCGCGCGTCGCGGTCTTCCAGTAGACGCGCTTGGTCGTCAGCAGCGGCATCGCGCCGTCCGCCAGATCGAACCGCAGCTGCGCGCCGAACACGCTGCGCGTGCCGACTCCGGTGCGGTCGACCCGCTCGTCGCCCTCTTCCCAGATACGCCGCATCAGGTCGAGGTATTGCTGTTCGGGATGCGCAGTCTGCGCCGGGACTCGCGAGGGGGAAGCGGCAGTGGCCATGTCCCCTGTCTAGCCATCTCCCCCCGCACTGACCAGCGCCGGGAATACGCAGTTAACCTTAACCTCGCCCTGCCGAGCTTTAAGTCCGGATTGGACTAAGATAGTTTTCATGCCCGCCGCCGCATCTCGATTCACTCTCGACACCCGTGCAGCTCTGGCCCTGCAAGCGCTGGTGCTCGTGGTTGTCGTGGCCATGGCGGAACTCGCTCCCCGCCCCGGCCTTGCCGCGCTCTATCTCCCGGTCCTGCCGCATGCTCGCCCTGCGGCTCTCGATTGGGCGCTCGCCCACGGCGCGGCGATCAGCGGCAGCGGCCCGCTCGGCGGCCTGATCCTGACCAACCCGCCCGCCGGCTTCGGCGCCCGCGCTTTCCGTGATGGTGCGCTGGCCCTGGCCATCCCTGCCCTTCTTTGCCAGCCCCCGAAAGCCCCGTCTCATGGATGAACTCCTCGCCGTCCGCCGCAATGGCCTCAAGGTTCTCGCCGTCACTTGCGTGCTGGCCACGCTGGTCATCGGCATGGGCGCCACCTTTGCCCAAACCGGCGCCCTGCCGCTCGTTCTGGCACTCGCCGTCAGCGCCATTCCGCTCGGACTGGTCATCCAGGGCCGCGCCGATGCCGGCACCCGCCTTGCCATGGGCAGCGCCGTTGCCGCCCTGCCGATGATCCTGCTCTACCAGTGGAGCGGCAGCGCGCTGATGGTCGATATCCACATGACCTTCTTCGCCGCGCTCGCCATGCTCGCCGCGATGGCCGACTGGCGCCCGGTGATCCTCGCGGCGGGCCTCACGGCGGTCCACCACCTCCTCGCCAATTTCCTCGCACCGGATATCGTGTGGACAGGCGGTCCGGCCCTTGCCCGCGTGCTTTTCCACGCTGTCGTCGTCGTTGCGGAAACCGGCGCGCTCGTCATCCTGTGCGAACAGGTCGCGCGCCGCATCCAGCATCAGGCCGAAATCCGCGCGCAGGCCGAACGGATCGAGGCTGAAGCCGCCGCCGAACGCAGCCGCAGCGCCAACGAGCAGAACATCGTGATCAGCGCCATTGCCGCCCGGCTCGAAGCGCTGGCCCGCGGCGACCTTGCGCTGCGTATGACCGAGCCTTTCCCGCCTGCCTACGAAGCCCTGCGCGCCTCGTTCAACGCGGCGACTGCCGATCTCGATCAACTGCTCGGCCGCGTCACCGCCGCTGCGGGCCAGATCGCAACAGGCTCGTCGGAAATCCGCAGCGCCTCGGATGATCTCGCCCGCCGTACCGAAGCGCAGGCCAGCGCGATTGCCGCCAACAGCGAGGCGACCACCACGCTCGCCACCGGCATCCGCGCCACCGCCGCCCGCGCCGAGGCGGTCAACCGCACCACCGCCGAAGCCGAGGCAGATGCCGCAACCGGTGGCGCCGTCGTCGAACGCGCCATCGCGGCGATGACGGCAATCGAACAATCCTCAAGCGAAATCGCCCAGATCGTCTCGATCATCGATGGCATCGCCTTCCAGACCAACCTGCTCGCCCTGAACGCGGGAGTCGAGGCCGCGCGCGCTGGCGAGGCCGGCAAGGGCTTTGCCGTCGTTGCCACCGAGGTGCGCGCGCTGGCCCAGCGCAGCGCCGATGCGGCGCAGGAAATCAAGGACCTTATCAGCGCGTCCTCGGCACAAGTCGGCACCGGCGTTCAACTCGTCGGCGAAACCGGCACCGTCCTGCGTACCATTGTCGAACGTGTGAGCGAGATCGGCAGCGCGATCAGCAGCATTGCCGCCGAATCTGCCGAACAGGTCGAGGCGCTCGGCACGGTCGGCGCCAGCTTCAGCCGCATCGATCAGGTCACCCAGCAGAACGCCGCCATGGTCGAGGAAAGCAACGCTGCGGCCCACAGCCTGCTGCGCGAGGCCGAAACCCTGCAGGACCTCGTCGCCCGCTTCCGCCTTTCCGGCGATCGGCCTGCGCATGTGGCCAAGCTCAGTCGCGCTGCCTGAGCCCTGAGGAAAATCCTGCAAAAGGGTGCTTGTCACCCTCAGATCACCCGCCTATAGCGCGCCCCTGCCTCGGGGCCGCTTGTCGGCAATCCGATCGGTCGGGGAGTAGCTCAGCCTGGTAGAGCACTGTCTTCGGGAGGCAGGGGCCGGAGGTTCGAATCCTCTCTCCCCGACCATTTCACTCTTTCGGAACTGGCACCGGGCCGGCTGCGCATGGCCGCCGTCAACTGTGTATCGCGGCCAGCCCCAAGTCTTGCGCCGCATCGCGCAACCGGCGATCACGTGTCCATAGCTTCGTTCCCGGCGTAAGCAGCGTAGCGGCCAGCAAATGCACGTCGATATAGCCGATGCCGCGCCCATGCAGGCTTTGCCCTTCGATCAGCGCCAGAACTTCGTCATCCCCGGCCTCCACCGCTGCCGGCAGATTCCGCAAGTCGGACACGATCAATGTGCGCTGCCGCAGACTGCCAAGCGCAATCTCGCCGATGATGAAGGGATGAGTCAGCACCTGCTGGGCGCCCAGAAGGCTGGAAAGCTCAGGTTCTTCGCGGCGCAGATGGTCAATCCAGACCGAACTGTCGACCAGAATCACCCGTCCTCACCCCCAGCGCGCCGACGCGGGGGCAATGCGGCATCCGGTTCGCTTCCGCCAAGGCGCGCAAGGCGGCGGGCGCTTTCCCGTTCGATCAGGGCGGTCAGCGCTTCGCGCACAAGCGATGATTTTTCCGTCAGGCCCGTAAACGCCTGCGCCTTTGCGACTAGATCATCATCAAGAGCAATCGTGGTACGCATCGGGAACCTCCAAAGCGCATCAATGTTGTCATCAAATGATGACAATATCAATGCCTCACTCAGATTCCCGAAGCCCGCTCCGCCATCAGCCCGATCAGCACGCTGAGCCCGCCCAGCCCGATCGAAAGATTGCGCCGCAGCGCCAGCCAGCCATCGGGCTTCAACCCCACAGCCAGATCGACCAGCGGCGAAAGCGCGATGCAAATACCGAGGCCGATCAGTTCCGGCCCCGGCCAGGTCCACCCCAGCATCCAGGGAAACCACCCTGCCAGCGCAATCAGCGACGGCATGACTCCGGCGAGGAATATCCAGCGCGGGCTTTCCGGCCGGGCGATCCCGATGCCCCACCACACGCCGCCCAGAAAACTGAAGATCAGCGCCGCATAGGCGTAGGCGAGCGCCAGCCCCGTCCAGGCCCACGGCCCGCCCTTGAACACCGCCAGGAGCGCCGCCACCTGCGGCAGAAGCCCCGCATAGCCCAGCGCCCGGGCCGACTCTGAAACCTTCTTCAAACCAGCAATCTCCAGAATCAACCGTTCGTGTCGAGCGAAGTCGAGACACCAGTCCCGGCCTCACCCGCCCCGCAGCAGTTGCACACCCCAGTCCCGCTCGAACAGGTAGAGCAGCGCCCGCGCCGCCTGCCCACGCACAGAGGCCAGCCCGCCGTCGCGCTCCATCAGCAGCCGCGCGTCGTCATGCGCCATGGGCAGCAGGCGGGCAATCTGTTCGAAGTCGGCTACCCGAAAGGGCGTATCGCCCGATTGCCGCGTGCCGAGCAGTTCGCCCCCGCCGCGCAGCCGCAAGTCCTCCTCGGCAAGACGAAACCCGTCCTGCGTCTCGCGCATCAAGGCAAGCCGCTCGCGCCCGACTTCCGAAAGCGCCTCGCCGCGCAGCAGCAGGCAGGTAGATTTCGCCGATCCGCGCCCCACGCGTCCGCGCAACTGGTGCAATTGCGCAAGGCCAAAGCGCTCCGCCTGCTCGATCACCATGAGGCTCGCCGCTGGCACATCGACACCGACCTCGATCACCGTCGTCGCCACCAGCAGCTTCGCCTCGCCGCGCACGAAGCGCTCCATCGCCGCATCCTTGGCCTCGGGCCGCAACTGCCCATGGACGAGCACGACCTGATCGCCAAAGCGCAGCTGCATCTCGGCAAACCGCTCTTCCGCCGCCGCCAGATCCGCCGTCTCGTTCTCGCGCACCATCGGGCAGACCCAGTAGGCCTGCGCGCCCGTCGCCAGATGCCGCGCCAGCCCTTCCACGACTTCGCCCATCCGCTCCACCGCCACCACCCGCGTGTCGATCGGCTGCCGTCCGGGCGGCATCTCGTCGAGCTTGGAGACTTCCATCTCGCCGTATTGCGCCAAGGTCAGCGTGCGCGGGATCGGCGTTGCCGTCATGGCGAGGCAATGCGGCGTCGCCTTGCCCTTCTGCGTCAGCATCAGCCGCTGGCCCACGCCGAAGCGGTGCTGTTCGTCGATCACCACCAGCGCCAGATTGCGATAGGTCACGCTCTCCTGAAAGATCGCATGCGTGCCGACGCAGATATCGATGCTGCCATCGAGCAGCCCCATCAGGATCGCCTCGCGCGCCTTGGCCCCGCCGCGCTGCGTGGTCTTGCCGGTCAGCAGCGCGATCTGCACCCCCGTCCCCGCCGCCATACGCTGCAAGGTCTCGGCATGCTGGCGCGCCAGAATCTCGGTCGGTGCGAGGAGCGCCGCCTGTGCTCCCGCTTCCACGGCAATCAGCATTGCGTGCAGCGCCACCGCGGTCTTGCCCGAGCCGACATCGCCCTGCAGCAGCCGCAGCATCGGCGCGTCCTGCGCAAGATCGCTCTCGATCTCCGCCACCGACCGCGTCTGCGCGCCCGTCAATGCAAACGGCAGCCGCAGCTTGTTCCGCAAGTGCCCGTCGCCCCGCAGCGGCACCGTCCGCCGCGTCCGGTTGCTCGCCTTGACCAGCATCAGCGCGAGGCTGTTTGCCAGTAGCTCGTCATAGGCAAGCCGGTCGCGCGCGCGCGCATCCGCACCCTTGTGCGCCCGCACCAGCGCGTCCTTCCACGAAGGCCAGCCCGACTGCGCCAGCAATCCCGGCTCTATCCATTCCGGCAGTTCGGGCACCATGCCCAGGGCCTGCCCCACCAGCGCGCCGATGCGCCCCTGCGTCAGCCCCTCGGTCAGCGGATAGACCGCCTCGTTGAGCGTCCCCGCCAGCGTACTGCTGTCCTCGGCAATGTGCTCGGGATGGACGATCTGCCAGCTCTGCCCATACTGGTCGAGCCGCCCCGCCACCCAGCGCTTCTCACCCACCGGCAGCTGCTTCTTCGCGGTGTAGCTCGCCCGCCCGAACCAGACGAGCGCGACATAGTTCCCCAGCGCATCCTCGGCCATGATCCGATAGGGCCCTCGCCCCGTGCTGGAGCGGTGCTCGCGCGCCATCAGCGCAATGACGATATTCTCGCCGACCGCCGCCTCATCGAGATTGCCTACCGCCCGCCGCGCCACGAAGCGGTCCGGCAGGTGATAGACAAGGTCGCGCACCCGCGTGAGGCCCAACTTGCCCAGCGGCCGCGCCAGCCCCGGCCCGACACCTTTCAGGCCCTCGGTCTCGGCAAACAGCGGATTGAGCAGATCGGGACGCATATCCTGCCTGCTTAGGCCATCCTCGCCCCGGGGTGCAACGCGCTTGCCCCCGCCGCCCCACAAGGCGTATCGGCCCCGCATGAACGACAACGACTCTCCACTCGCCCACCGCATCGCCCGGATGAAATTCCGCGCCTGGCATCGCGGCACGCGCGAGGCGGACTACATGATCGGCTGTTTCTTCGACACGCGCCATGCGGGCTGGGACGAAGCCGCGCTCGACTGGTTCGAACGCCTGCTCGAGGAAGACGACGTCGATGTCATGGCATGGGCGCTCGGCACCCAGCCCGTCCCCGCCAACTTCGAAGGCCCTGAAATGGACGCCATGCGCCGCCTCGACTACGTCGATATCCCGCGCTGAAGCCTCACGTGCCCGATCCGTCCCGCATCCTTTCCGCAACCATTCCGCTCACGCTGTCGTCGATAGCGCGCGGGGCGCAGCCGCTTGTCCTTGCCGATCTTGCGCGCGCGGCGGCCACCGGCAAGCCCGCCCGGCGCACCATCTTCATCGCGGCAGACGATGCCGCCATGCGCGCCGTCACCCAGAGCGCTGCCTTCTTCGCGCCCGAGCTCGACGTCGCCGAATACCCCGCGTGGGATTGCCTGCCGTTCGACCGCGCCTCGCCCGCCATGTCGGTCAGCGCCCGCCGCCTCGCCGCGCTTCACGCGCTGCAGCAGCCGCTCGAAGGCCCGCAGCTCTTCGTCACCACCATCAACGCGCTCCTCCAGCGCACGCTCACCCCGTTCCGCGTGCGCGAATCGGTCCGCGCGCTCCGGGTTGGTCAGGAAATCGCCCGCGACGCCCTCATCGCCCTCGTCCAGCGCCAGGGCTACTCCCGCGTCGATACCGTCGTGGACTCCGGCGAATATGCCGTGCGCGGCTCGGTCTTCGATCTCTACCCCAGCGGCCTCAGCCACGGCCTGCGCCTCGATTTCTTCGGCGACGAGATCGAGACGATGCGCCTGTTCGATCCCGCCACCCAGCGCTCGGTCCAGCCCGTCCAGTCGCACTTGTTGCTTCCCGCCAGCGAGGCCCTGCTCGACGAGGACTCGATCCGCCGCTTCCGCACCCGCTACCGCGAGCAATTCGGCGCCAACGCCACCGGCGATCCGCTCTATCAGGCGGTGACGGACGGCCGCCGCCTCGCCGGCATGGAGCACTGGCTCCCGCTCCTCGAAGACCGCCTCGTCACGCTCTTCGACCACCTTGCCGATGGCGATCTCGTCGTCCTCGATGCCGCCGCCGCCAAGGCCGCCGAGGAACGCCTCGCCGATATCGCCGACTACCGGCAGGCCCGTGCCGAAAGCAGCCAGCGCGCCGGCACCACCACCTACCGCCCCCTCGCCGAGACCGCGCTCTACCTCAGCCGCGACGAGTTCGACCGCGCTCTGATGGGCTGGCCGGTCCACCGCATGAGCCAGTTCGCGGAGCCGGAATCGAGCCGCGTCCTCGATTTCGGCTTCGGCCCCCCGCGCGATTTCGCCCCCGAACGCGCATCCGGCGCCAATATCTACGAAGCCGCCGCCAAGCACCTCGCCGCGCTCGCCACGCGCGGCCACAAGGCGATCATCGCGGCCTACTCAGCCGGCTCGCGAAGCCGCCTCGCCTCGCTCCTTGGCGATGCCGGAAAAGCCCCGCCGATCCTTGCCGAAACCTGGCAGGAAGCCTTGGGCGCCGCCGCCACCGGCAAGCCCGCCGCCGTCGTCCTCCCCTTGGAGCAGGGCTTCTCCAGCGGAGATGTCGAAGTCCTCACCGAACAGGACATCCTCGGCGACCGCCTCGTCCGCCCCAAGCGCAAGCGCAAGGATGCCGACGCCTTCCTCGCCGAACTCGCCGCGCTCGGCACCGGCGATCTCGTCGTCCACATGGAGCACGGCATCGGCCGCTACATCGGGCTCGTGCCGGTCGACGTCGGCGACAGCCCGCACGATTGCGTCCAGCTCGAATACGCGGGCGGCGACAAGCTCTACATCCCCGTCGAAAACCTCGACGTCCTCTCGCGCTACGGCCACGACGCCGAAGGCATCCAGCTAGACCGCCTCGGCGGCGAGGCATGGCAGCGCCGCAAGGCGAAGATGCGCGAGCGCATCCTCGAAATCGCCGGCCAGCTCATGCAGACCGCCGCGCTCCGGGCCCTGCGCGAAGCCGATACCCTCGCCCCCGATCCCGCCAGCTACGGCCCCTTCGTCGATCGCTTCCCCTGGGCCGAGACCGACGATCAGGAACGCGCGATCGAAGACGTGCTCGGCGACCTGTCATCGGGCAAACCGATGGACCGCCTCGTCTGCGGCGATGTCGGCTTCGGCAAGACCGAGGTCGCCCTGCGCGCCGCCTTCGTCGCCGCCATGGCCGGCAAGCAGGTCGCCGTCATCGCGCCAACCACGCTGCTCGCCCGCCAGCACTACACCGCCTTTGTCGAGCGTTTCTCCGGCTTCCCCCTCGAAGTCGGCCGCCTCTCGCGCCTCGTCCCCGCCAAGGAAGCCGCCGCCACCAAGGAGGGCCTCGCCGCCGGCACCGTCGATGTCGTCATCGGCACCCATGCGCTCCTCTCCAAGGGCCTCGAATTCAAGCGCCTCGGCCTCGTCATCGTCGATGAGGAACAGCGCTTCGGCGTCGTCCACAAGGAGCGCCTCAAGGAACTCAAGGCCGACGTCCACGTCCTCACCCTCACCGCCACCCCCATCCCGCGCACCTTGCAGATGGCGATGTCCGGCCTGCGCGAACTCTCCACGATCCAGACCCCGCCGGTAGATCGCCTCGCCGTGCGCACCTACGTGATGCCATGGGACGACGTCACCATGCGCGAGGCGCTGATGCGCGAGCACCAGCGCGGCGGCCAGTCGTTCATCGTCGTCCCCCGCATCGCCGACATGCCAGATCTCGAGGAATGGCTCCGCCTCAACGTGCCGGAAATCCGCTATGTCTCCGCCCATGGCCAGATGAGCCCCACCGAAGTCGAAGACCGCATGGGCGCTTTCTACGAAAAGCGCTACGAAGTCCTCCTCAGCACCACCATCGTCGAGAGCGGCCTCGATATCCCCAGCGCCAACACCATCGTGCTCCACCGCGCCGACCGCTTCGGCCTCGCCCAGCTCTACCAGCTGCGCGGCCGCGTCGGGCGCGGCAAGCTGCGCGC
>NZ_JAIEPN010000158.1 GCF_019748365.1 Novosphingobium sp. | reverse complement strand
CATGGGGCTTTTTATTCAACCCAACTGGCCCCTTTTTAAACCGGTGCCTGGCCCGTTTTTATCCCGGTGTTGACAAGGCTGGTCTTATGAATTCCATCAATCGTTACCGGGGCGTCGCCGCTGTACGCGCGGATCATTCTCCGAATGCTCAAATCGGCGAAGTGCTCGCCGAGCTGAACAGCACCTTCACCGATTGGAGGGCGCGCAACGATTCCCGCGTGCGCGATCTGGAAACGTTCGTGAACCGACAGGCGGAGACTATCGAAGGACTGCGTATGGGCGGCGGTCCTGGCCTTGATCCCGGCGCGGGCTTTCGCCTTTCCGGTTTCGGTGTCGCGCCAATCACGAGCGAAGTGCGCGAAGAGTTCTTGAACGCTATGCGTGGGATGCCCAACGCCGGCATGACTTCGCAGTCCGGGCCCGATGGTGGATTCACGGTCAGGCCGGAAGTGGACAACACGATCGATGCGCTGATGCGCAATGGATCGGTGTTGCGCAATCTCGCTCGCGTGGTGGTGATCACCAGCGGCGATAGCTGGCAGAAGATCCTTGGCCGTTCCGGCTCGCAGAGCGGATGGGCTGGCGAAGAGGACACGCGCGCCGATACCGGCAGCCCCGCGCTTGGCATGGTGACGATCACGCCCTGGGAGCTCTACGCCATGCCGGAGCTTACGAACCAATTGATCGAAGATTCGAGCTTCGATGTGCAGAGCTTCCTGACCGAAGATGTTATCGGCGAGTTCGCACTGAAGGAAGGTGCCGCCTTCATATCCGGCGATGGGGCCAAGAAGCCGCTGGGATTCCTCTCTCGCGCTACGGCAACCACGGCAGACGCCACGCGCGCCTTCGGTACGTTGCAGTATGTTCCGTCTGGCGCTGCATCCGCTTTCGCTTCCACGAACCCGGCTGATGCGCTTCACGATCTGCTCAGCGCACTTCGCCCGGCCTACCGGGTAGGCGATGGCGTGGCCTGGATCATGAACAGCACCACGGCAAACGTGATCCGCAAGTTCAAGGATGGGCAGGGCAACTATCTCTGGTCAGCATCGATCGTGACGGGCCAGCCTGATCGCCTCTTGGGCTATCCGGTGGCGATCGATGAATCCATGCCTGATATCGCTGCAAACAAGTTCCCGGTAGCCTTCGGCAACTGGAGGCGCGGATTCGCAATCGTGGACAAACCTGGCCTTCGCCTGATCGCCGATCGGGTGACCAAGAAGGGTTGGACGAAGATGTATTTCAGCCGGCGCACCGGCGGCGGTGTCGTCGATTCCAACGCGATCAAGCTGCTCAAGATCGCCACGAGCTGATCGATCCCCCCGGCGGCGCGCTCCCCCGATTGCGCGCTGCTTCCGGCCGCAGTTTCCGTTGGGACGCTGCGGCCGGTTTCCATCGGCATTGATCCGAGAGGGCAGACATGAACACATTTGTGAAATTCGAAGGCGGGCGCGAGCTTGAAAAGCTGCTGCTCGAAATGGGGCGCACGTCTGCCATGAGGGTTGGCCGCGTCGCACTGCGCAAGGCGGCGAATGCCATCCTCAAGGATGCGCGTGCGCGAGTGCCGGTGAATGAGGGACGTCTACGGAAGGCGCTGCGCGTCCGCATCGACCGAGCGAAGACTGAGCGACAGCTCCTGTCAGCCCTGATCTATGTTTCGGCAACGGCATTCGACTATCGGCCCCGCAAGACGGGTCGGAAAACTGTGATCCGCAAGAAGCGCAATCCGTACCAGAAGGTCGATCCGGGCTATACCTACCAAATCGGCTCGCGGCCTGACATTTATGGCCGATTCATCGAGTATGGCGCACCAGGCCACGGCGTTGCCCCGAGGCCATTTCTGCGGCCGGCCTGGGCTGCGCAGGGCGGAGTTACTGCCCTGGTGCTCCTGAAGCGCGAGTTGGCTGCAGGCATCGTCGAGGAGGCGCGGAAACTGCGCGCTCGCGGCTGATCGTCGATGCTCCCGGCGCGCTGTCAATGTGACTGGCAGCATTTGCGGCGCGCAGCTTGCAATATGGTCGAGAATTGGGCAGCCTTGGATTGGCTGCAGTCAATTTGACGCGCCTCGAAAGGCGGTAAGTCACTGTGACGGAGTTCCGACGCAAGCCGAAATCCTGCTGAAAACATAGTGCCTTCAGATAGATGCGATGCGCGACAAGTCGCGTACGGTGTGCCCTCTTTTCGATCCACATGCATCCGGCCGGATTCTTCCATTGGCGGCGTCGGGAATCGTGAACATGCGGCGCCCGACTGGTGGATCTGGTCGCGCTTGCTGGCGGCCAGCATCGCGGTTGTTCGGGGCTGTGTTACTTCTCAGCAACGCGACTTCGTCTAAATGCGTATGGTAATGGACCATTCAGCTTGGGTCCGATATATCGGGCCCAAGGAGTAGGGGCATGAGCGTGCTTATTGCTGCCCGCACCCTCGGCGAGCTGAGTGGCTGGCGGCTGACAAATCTCGAAATGCACAAGATGCTATACGTTGCCCATATGCTGCATTTGGGCCGGACCGGCATGCTTTTAGTCGACGAAGATTTCGAGGCTTGGGACTACGGGCCAGTGCTGCCGTCTCTCTACAAGGCGGTCAAAAACCACAAGCATATGCCGATTCTCGCGTTCAATCATGTCCATGCGTTCGAACCGGGTTCGCCTGAACGGGTTTCGATCGAGGAGGCTTACGCCCTTACCCGTCACTTGCGCCCGGGCGAACTGATCCGCCTGACGCACCGGGACGGCGGAGCGTGGGACGCAAACTATGATGGCGTCCGGCGAAGTGCCAAGATCTCGACGGCCGACATTCTTGCCGAGTTTGAGTGCTACATGCTCCCTTCAGACGATGCCGTCGGTTGGGCCGAACAAATGGCGGACCAAGTTGCAGCGACCCCCTCCCGGTACCTTTGTGGTGAGAGAAAGCGAGCTTTCCGAGCACGTGTACTTCCGGGACATCTGCACTAGTCCATTTTTGGACGACGAGTTCCGACAGTTCTACCAGGACCTGCATCTAAAGCCCCGGCAGATTGGGGTACGATTTCGTTTGGGCGATCCCGCAAAAGAGCATTGGCTTTATGAGAGTCCTCGGATTCCGCGGCGGCCTCGCATGCGGGTATACTATACGATTGAGCAAGACATCGTATCGATCGAACGTATTGGGCTCGCTTAGCTCCCCGCAGCGATTTGCGGTTGGCATGCCAGAGCATTTCTGCGCGGCAAGTTTGCCGGATCGTAGATGATTGCCGCAGCGTGTCATTGGGCGTAGGCTGCGATCGGGCCAACCACCGCGCCAACGGTGATCGGCCCGCGTCCAAAGCAACCGATAAGGGGTTACCATGGCTAGAAAACCCGTAGGGGCAGGCGGCGACCTGTTCAAGCTTCCCGCGTCTCTCTCAACCGTTTGCGACCAGGATCGCGAATTCTGGCGCTTGCATGCGACCTGGCGCGAAGCTGAGGACGCATTCGAGGCGAGCCCGTTTTCCGGGGATGATCCGGAGGGCGAGCTGATGCTGGATCGTGCAACGAAGCTTCGAGACGCAATGTTCCTCGAGCCGATCTCCACGGTAACGGCGCTGGCAGCCAAGATTGATGTGATCGCGGAAGCCGGTGCTTGCGGTACTGTGGGCATGGATCTGCCCGGTGATCGGACCGTTTTCGAAATGATCCGGCGCGACTGCCAGCGGCTCGCCGATGCTGAGGCGGCAGCTGTGAGTCGCTGAGACGTTACCTGCAGTGTTACCTTGCTCTCAAACTGATGCTCGGTATTCACTCTAAGTATTTGAAAAATGGTGCGCCCGGCGGGATTCGAACCCACGGCCCCCAGATTAGGAATCTGGTGCTCTATCCTGCTGAGCTACGGGCGCCCGGCTTGTCCTTTAAGGGGCGGGTCGCCGTCTGGCAATCGCGTGCGGTCAGTTGACCTCGCCGGGCGGCACCACGGGAACGATGACCGGCGCGACGGGCACGCCTTCCTCGATCAGGCTCTGCACTTCCTTCGGGCTGGCGCGGCCGTGGATCATCGCGGGATCCTTCTCGCCATAATGCATCGCGCGCGCATCCTCGGCGAAGCTTTCGCCCACTCAGGTCGAGGACTTGAGCATCTCGCTCTGCACGGCGGCGACGGCCTTGAGCATGGCGACGGCCTCGGGCGGCAGCGGCCCGTTCGCCACAGGCTGCGGCACATCGGGGCGCGGCGCTGATGGTGCGGCGGGAAGTTGATTGCCCTTGCGCGTCAGACGGGGGGCAGACAGCGCCTTGTCCACTTCGGGCGCGCCGCAAACCGGGCAGGTGACAAGCCCGCGTGCCTGCTGGCCGGCAAAATCTTCGGAACTGGCGAACCACCCTTCGAACCGGTGCCCGCCTGCGCGGCATTCAAGGTCGAAAACAATCATGATGTCAGGATGTAGGGATCGGCCGCCGGTTGGCAAGACTGGGCACTTGCGCGCGCACCTCGGCAATGCGGGCAAGGTCGATCTCGGCAAAGCCCAAACCGCTCTCGTTGCCCATATCGAGCACGACGTCGCCCCAGGGATCGACCACCAGGCTGTGGCCATAGGTCTCGCGCCCGTCCTCATGGCGACCAACTTGCGCCGCGGAGACGACGAAGGCACTGGCCTCCACTGCCCTTGCGCGCTGCATCAGGTGCCAGTGCGCTCGGCCGGTGGGCACAGTGAAGGCCGCCGGAATGGCAATGACGTCGCACTTGCGCTGGCCCAGCGCCTCGAACAGCGCGGGGAAGCGGATATCGTAGCAGATCGCGAGGCCCAGTCGGCCGAGCGGCGTGCCGTCCACCGTCACCACCGCTTCACCCGGCTGATAGGCGGCCGACTCGCGCCAGGTTTCGCCGGTGGCCAGATCGACATCGAACATGTGGATCTTGTCGTAGCGCGCGGCAATCTCGCCGGTTGGCGTGATCACGAAGGCACGGTTGGCCCAGCGCGCGCTATCCGCCTTCACCGCAAGGCTGCCGATATGCACCCAGATGCCCGCCTTGGCCGCCGCATTGCGGACTTCGGCCAAGACAGGGCTTTCCTCCTCGGGCACCACATGGCGGCTACCCCGCGCCCGGTCACGATCGAGCAGGCCGGACATTTCGGGCGTGAAAAGCATTACTGCGCCCTCCCCCGCCGCCTGCTCCGCCGCGCGGGCCATTGCAGCGGCATTGGCTGCAGGATCGATTCCCGTCGTCATCTGCAGCAGCGCAATGCGCCGCGTGTCAGCGCTCATGCGGCGAGCATGGGATCAAGCTCGCCTGCCGCCTCGAGCGCGGCGAGATCATCCGAGCCGCCGACATGGTGGCCATTGATGAATATCTGCGGCACCGTCATCGCGCCCGGCGCACGCTCCAGCATCTCGGCACGCTTCTCGCCGCCGAAGGTGATGTCGTATTCGGTGACATTCGCGCCCTTGCGCCCGAGCAACGCCAGCGCGCGGCTGCAATAGGGGCAGCCCCACTTGGTGTAGATCTCGACAGTCGCGGTTGGGGCAGCAGCTTCGCTCATGGGGACCTCTTGAAAACGCAAAATCGCTAACACACATGGTTGTCCGTGTCATGCGCCGCAAGGCGGGCGTGACCACAAGTGAACCGCCGGGCGCCATTTCGGGTCCGGCAACAGTGCAGATTGCTCAAACACGAGGATTGCAACCATGGAACGTTTCGATTTCACCCCCTATCGCCGCTCGACCGTGGGCTTCGACCGCCTGTTCGACCTGCTCGAACGCCAGGCCCGCGCCAATGCCGGCGACAACTACCCCCCCTTCAACATCGAACGCCGCGGTGATGACGAATACCGCATCACGCTCGCCGTCGCCGGTTTCAAGCCGCATGATCTCGATATCACCGCGCAGCAGAACCTGCTGGTGATCAAGGGCCAGCGCACCGAGGCGCAGGACGGCCACTTCCTCCACGTCGGCATCGCCAACCGCGCGTTCGAGCGCCGGTTCGAACTCGCTGACTTCGTCCGCGTCGAAAGCGCCGACCTTGCCGACGGTCTCCTTGTCATCGACCTCGTGCGCGAAGTGCCCGAGGCGATGAAGCCCAAGAAGGTGCTGATCGGCGGCAGCAATGCCAAGCCGCTCACCGTGGTCGAAGGCGACGCCAGCGCTGCGGCCTGATCTGAATGGCGGGTTGTTAACCGGGGGCGGTCCTTGCCGGGCCGCCCCTTTGCTCTACCAAGCCTCGGCGATATCGACGAGCGCCTCGCGGTCGAGCACCGTCACCCGCCCACCCTTGAGCGCGACGATCCCGCCATCCGCCCACGCCGAAAGCTGGCGGTTGATCTGCTCGCGCGACATGCCGGCGAAGTTGCCCAGTTCGCCCTGGCTGAGCGCGATCTTGAGCCGGGTCTCTTCCTCGCCGCCCATCATCAGTCGCAGCAGGAACCGCGCAAGGCGCGGCCCCGATGTGTAGGCCCGGTCCGCCTCGATCACCGTGTTGTTCTGCCGCAGCCGCCGCGCCATCGCCTGCAGCAGCCGCATCGCCAGCCCCTGATGCTTGCCGACGATCTCGGCAAAGGCGCTGCGCGTCAGCCCCAGTGCCTCGACCGGCTCGATGGCTTCCACGGTTGCCGTCCGCTCACCACCATCAAGGAAGGCGATTTCACCCAGCACCGCGCCGCGCTCGGCATAATCGAGCACGATCTCGCGCCCGTTCGCCGCCACCATGCTGACCCGCGCCAAGCCGCTGAGCACGATCCACAGTGTATCGCCGGGATCGCCCTGCAGGATGATCGCCGAACCCGCCTTGAAGCTGCGCACCGTCCCGCGTGCGGCGATATCGGTCAGTTCCTCGGGCGCACACCCCGCCAGCAGGCTCTGCGCATTGAGGGTCTGGGCAAGTGTGGCGGCGTCCATGCGAAGTCCCCCTCCCTGCCCGGCCGGATCAGACCAGACGCGCCTGTTTCACTGCGGCCGTAATAAAGCTCTTGAACAACGGATGCGGTTCGAACGGGCGGCTCTTGAGCTCGGGATGGAACTGCACCCCGATAAACCACGGATGGTCCGGCCGCTCGACGATTTCCGGCAGCAGCCCGTCGGGCGACATGCCGGAGAACACGAGGCCCTTCTGCTCCAGCCGCTCGCGATAGGCGACGTTGACTTCGTAGCGGTGCCGGTGGCGCTCGCTGATCGCATTGGAACCATAGATCTGCGCGACATGGCTGTTGCCCGATAGCTGCGCATCATAGGCGCCGAGCCGCATCGTGCCGCCCAGATCGCCGCCCGCGGCGCGCGTCTCGAGGCCCTCGGGCGTCATCCATTCGGTGATGATGCCCACCACCGGTTCCTCGGACGGGCCGAACTCGGTCGAGCTTGCGCCCGAAATCCCCGCCAGATTACGCGCGCCCTCGATGCAGGCCATCTGCATGCCGAGGCAGATGCCGAAGAACGGCACGCCCCGCTCGCGCGCAAAGCGCACGCTGGCAATCTTGCCTTCGGTTCCGCGCTCGCCGAAGCCGCCGGGCACCAGAATGCCGTGCATCGGTTCGAGATAGGCCGCGATTTCGGCATCGTCCTTCTCGAAGATCTCGGCATCGATCCAGCGGATGTTGACCTTCACGCGGTTGGCCATGCCGCCATGGACCAGCGCCTCGTTGAGCGACTTGTAGGCATCCTGCAGGCCGACATACTTGCCCACAACGCCGATGGTCACTTCGCCTTCCGGGTTCTGATGGCGATCGACAATATCGGTCCAGCGCCCCAGATCGGGCGTAGCCGGGCTGCCGAGGCCAAAGTGGCGCAGCACTTCCGAATCGAGCCCCTCGCCGTGATACTGCAGCGGCACCGCATAGATGCTCTGCGCATCGAGCGCGGGGATCACCGCTTCCTTGCGCACGTTGCAGAACAGCGCGATCTTGGCACGCTCGTTCTCGGGCAGCGGCTTCTCGCAGCGGCAGAGCAGGATATCGGGCTGAATGCCGAGCCCGGTCAGCTCGCGCACCGAATGCTGGGTCGGCTTGGTCTTCAGCTCGCCCGCGGCGGCGATATAGGGCACCAGCGTCACGTGGACGAAGCAGGTCGCCTCGCGCCCCAGTTCGTTGCGCATCTGGCGGATCGCCTCGATGAACGGCAGGCTCTCGATATCGCCCACCGTGCCGCCGATCTCGCAGAGCACGAAGTCGAGATCATCCGTCTCGTCCTTGGCGAAGGCCTTGATCGCGTCGGTCACGTGCGGGATCACCTGCACCGTGGCGCCGAGGTAATCGCCGCGCCGTTCCTTGGCGATGATGTCGCGGTAGATGCGGCCCGAGGTGATGTTGTCCGATTGCCGCGCCGAAACGCCGGTGAAGCGCTCGTAGTGCCCCAGGTCGAGGTCGGTCTCCGCCCCGTCATCGGTCACGAAGACTTCGCCGTGCTGATAGGGGCTCATCGTGCCCGGATCGACGTTGAGATAGGGGTCGAACTTGCGGATCCGCACCCGGAAGCCGCGGGCCTGCAGCAGCGCCGCGAGGCTCGCTGCCATGAGGCCTTTGCCAAGCGAGGAAACCACGCCGCCGGTGATGAAAATGAACCGCGCCATGGGAGTTGGGCCTTACCGTCAGATGCTCTGCATGCGCAAGCGGTCAGCGCCGAAATGGCACCGTCAATCCACAGACGAGACGCAAGAGACTCGTAAACACGAACAGGCGTTCCCGGCCGCCTTTGGGGGCGAGCGGGAACACCGATGGAATGGTGCCGGAGTATCCGGCGTCTATGCCTTACTGCTTGGCGCCGCCCGCAAGCGGATCGGCCGCCGCGCCGCCCTTGGCTGGAGTGCCCGGGGCGCTCCTGGCGGGAGCCGCAGGCCCGGCAGCAGGTGCCGCCGCCGGAGCGGGCTGCGCTTCGGCCGGACCGGCAGCAGGCACGCCCTGCACCGGTGCCAGCGGATCAGGCGCGGGCACGGCCGGGGCCGTACGCTGAAGCGAGGTATCGATCTCGCGGTTCGACGTGGTGCCCACGGCCAGCGCCGCCAGCAGGATGCTGAGGCCGACGAACAGCGTCGCCAGCACCGTGGTGGCGCGGGTCAGGAAATCGGCCGCGCCGCGCGCCGACATGAAGCCCGCCGGGCTGCCGCCAACGCCAAGGCCGCCGCCTTCCGATTTCTGGATAAGGATCACGCCGACAAGCGCGGCAGCCACCAGCGCCTGGACGACGGTAAGGAAAATGAAGAGAGACATCGCGGGTCAACCTGAAGAGAATGCGCCGCATCTAGGGCGCATGGGCCCCGCGCGCAAGGGCGCAGCAAGCCCGGCGGTCCGAAGCGGATCAGCCTTCCGGCTGCGAGGCGGCCGCCACGATCGGCAGGAAGGCATCGGCGGTCAGGCTTGCGCCGCCCACCAGCGCGCCGCCCACACCGTCGGCAGCCAGCAAGCCGGCCGCGTTCTCGCCGTTCACTGAACCGCCGTAGAGGATGCGGATCTTGTCCGCGTCCTCGCCGAAGATTGCGGCCAGCCGCGCGCCGACGGCGGCATGCATGGCAACCACGTCTTCCACAGCCGCAACGCGGCCCGTGCCGATCGCCCAGACCGGCTCATAGGCCACCGCAAGGCGGCTTGCGGCAACCGCCGCGCTCTCGCCCGAAGGAACCGAACCTTCGATCTGGCGCGAAACCACCGCTTCGGCCTTGCCCGCATCACGCTCTTCCAGCGTCTCGCCGACGCAGATGATCACGCTGAGGCCTGCGGCAAGCGCGGCTTCCGCCTTGGCGCGCACCAGCGCATCATCCTCGCCGTGATCCCGGCGGCGTTCGCTATGGCCAAGGATCACGAAGTCCGCGCCGATATCGGCCAGCATGGCGGCGGAAACGTCGCCGGTGTGCGCGCCCTTTGCCGCCGTATGGCAATCCTGCCCGCCGACGCCGATCGCGCTCACCGCCTCGCGCACCGGCCCAAGAAACGGAAACGGCGGTGCCAGGGCGATTTCCACGTCGGGATAGCGCTGCGCCGCACGGTCGATCGCCCGCGCTTCGGCGAGCATGACCCGGCTGCCGTTCATCTTCCAGTTGCCGACGATGTAGGGACGCTGGCTCATGGGACCTTGCACACTGGCACTAGGTGATTCCTTCTCATGCTCTGGCCGCTATCAAACCGCAGACCGGTTTGCAAAGCGCAGGATATGCAAAGTCGGTGATTACCTTACGGCAGATTTGCGCGGTTCCGCCCGGCAGGCTGATCCCCGCAGCCGCCAGACAGCGCAGACCATTGCGGGAATTCGGTTTGCCCCCTAATGCGCCCCAAGGACACATTCTGCCGTGAATGCTTGCCCGACACCCACTGCTAATGACAGGCCCCGATGCTCGGCTTAATCCGCTCTCTGACCAAGTCCCGTATCGGCGCCTTCATCGCGCTGATCTTTCTCGGGCTCATCGCGTTCTCGTTTGCGGGGGCCGACATTTCCGGCGCCAAGTTCGGCGGAGCCGACAATGCGGACCGCGCGGTGACGGTGGGCTCGGCCCATATCAGCACGATCGACGTGCAGAAGGCGATGAGCAATGCGCTGGAAAACGCGCGTGCCGAGAGCCCGACGGTCACGATGAAGGATTTCGTCGCGCAAGGGGCGCTTGAACAAGTCGTCGACAGCCTGGTCGATCGCGCTGCGCTGATGGAATGGGCCCGCCAGAGCGCGGTCGGCATGGGTGTGAGCAACCGGCTGATCGACAGCGAGATTGCCAAGATGCCGGCGTTCCAGGGCGCTGACGGCAAGTTCAGCCAGGCTGCCTACAAGGCACTGCTCGGCCAGAAGGGGATTTCCGATGCCCTGCTGCGCGACGACGTCGCCAAGGGGCTGATGGCGCGGCAAGTGCTGATCCCCGCCGGGATCGGCGCCACCATGCCGCAGAGCGTGGCGCTGCGCTATGCCGCAGTGCTCAAGGAAACGCGCGAGGGCGTGGTCCAGCTGGTGCCTTCTGCCGCCTTCGCCCCCAAGACGCCGCCTTCCGATGCCGATCTCGCCGCGTTCTACAAGGCAAGCGGCGCGCGCTATCAGCACCCTGAGCGCCGCACGATCCGCTATGCGATCTTTGACGAGACCTCGATCAAGAACCTGCCCGCGCCCAGCGATGCCGAAATCGCCACGCGCTACAAGCTGAACGCGGCTACATATGCCGCTTTCGAAATGCGCGCGTTCACACAAGTGATCGTCCCGACCGAACCCGCCGCCAAGGCGCTCGCTGCCGAAATCGCAGGCGGAAAGTCGATCGAAGCTGCGGCCGCGGCCAAGGGTCTTTCGGCCCGCAAGAATCCGGCCACGAAGCGCGCGACGCTGGAATCCCAGGCATCCGCCGCTGTCGCCAATGCAGTCTTCACCGCTGCCAAGGGCGCAGTGGCAGCGCCTGCCAAGGGTGCCCTCGGCTGGTATGTGATCCGGCTCGACAGCGTGGTCCAGAACCCCGGCAAGTCGCTCGATCAGGCGCGCGGCGAAATCGTCGCCGCGATCGTGGCCGAGAAGCGCAAGGCCGCACTCGCCGATCTTTCCGCAAAGTTCGATGATGCCTTCGGCAGCGGCACCGGCCTTGCCGACGTCGCCAAGAGCGCCGGCCTCACCGTGATCACCACCGATCCGCTCGAAGCCAACGGCGCCGTTCCCGGCCGTCCGGACATCAAGCCCAATGCCGATGTCACCCCGCTGCTGCAGGCCGCATTCGGCATGGAGCGCGAGGGCGAACCGCAGGTTGCCGAGATCAAGGCCGGCGAGCGCTACGTGATCTTCGACGTTGGCCAGATCACCCCGGCCGCCCCGCCGCCGCTGGCCGAAGTGAAGGACAAGGTCGCCGCCGACCTCCAGACCTCGCGCGGCTATGGCGCGGCCAAGGCGGCCACCGACAAGCTTCTGGCGGCGCTGGCGAAGAAGGTGCCGCTGGCCGAAGCGCTGAAGACGCTCGGCGTCGCCGTGCCGCCCGCGCAGCCGGTCACCATGCCGCGCGAGCAGCTCAACGCCATGCAGCCCAAGATACCCGCCCCGCTCCAGCTCATGTTCGAAATGGCGCAGGGCACGGCCAAGAAGCTCGAAGCGCCGGACAAGGCCGGGTTCCTCGTCGTTGTCCTCAACAAGGTCACGCCCGGCACGATCAAGGCGGACGATCCGTTCCTCGCCCGTGCCCGTGTCGAACTGGGTCAGCTCATCGGCCGCGAATATGTCGACGAACTGCGCGCCGCCGTGCGCGAGGCGGTCGGCGTGAAGCGCAACGAGGCGGCCATCGCGGCGCTGCGCACGCAGCTCATCGGCGGTCAGTAAGGCCGTGGCGGCGGCAGCGGACACGATGGATGCGGGCATCGCCGGCCTGCTCCCCGATGGCGGTGCATCGGCACGCGCCGCGCTTGCAGCCGGGCGGCCCGCGCTGGTCTGGCGCAAGCTGATCGCCGACACCGAGACGCCGGTCGGCGCAGCGCTCAAGCTCATGGCGGAAGGCCGCGGCGATTTCCTGCTGGAATCGGTCGAAGGCGGGGAAGTGCGCGGGCGCTACAGCCTTCTCGGGCTCGATCCCGATCTCGTCTTCCGTGCCGAGGGCGCCGCAGCGGAAATCAACCGCACATGGCAGACCGACCGCGAGGCCTTCGCCCCGCTCGCCGAACCCGCGCTCGCCGCGCTGCGTGAGCTGGTCGGCGAATGCCGCATCGATGTGCCCGAGGGCCTGCCCAAGTCGCTCGCCTGCCTCGTCGGCTACTTCGGCTACGAGACGATCGGCCTTGTCGAAAAGCTCCCCCGCGCGCCCGCCAGCCCGCTGGAACTGCCGGACATGCTCTTCGTGCGCCCCAGCGTCGTCCTCGTGTTCGACCGCCTCTCGGACGAGCTGATCGCCGTCGCCCCCGTCTGGCCGACGAGCAGCGCGCCCGAACGCCTCGTCAGCGCCGCGGCAGACCGCATCGACGCCGCCCTCGCGCGCCTCGCCGATCCGGTCCCTGCCGATCCGCGCCTCGATGCCGCTGAGCCGGCCGAGCGCACTGCCGTCATGGCGCCCGCCGACTACGAGCGCATGGTCCTGCGCGCCAAGGACTACATCGAGGCGGGCGACATCTTCCAGGTCGTGCTCGCCCAGCGCTTCACCGTGCCCTTCCCGCTGCCGCCCGCCGCGCTCTACCGCTCGCTGCGCCGGATCAACCCTTCCCCGTTCCTCTATTTCCTCGATCTCCCCGGCTTTGCCATCGTCGGCTCGAGCCCCGAGATCCTCGTGCGCATCCGCGACGGCGAAGTCACCATCCGCCCCATCGCGGGCACCCGCCCCCGGGGCAAGACCGAGGCCGAGGACCGCGCCAACGCGCAGAGCCTCCTCGCCGATCCCAAGGAGCGCGCCGAGCATCTCATGCTGCTCGATCTCGGCCGCAACGACGTCGGCCGCGTCGCCGCAGCGGGCACGGTCAAGGTGACCGAGAGCTATACCATCGAGCGCTACAGCCACGTCATGCACATCGTCTCGAACGTAGTCGGCAAGCTCGACAGCGCGCGCGCCGACAGCGTGGACGCGCTCTTCGCCGGCTTCCCGGCGGGCACCGTCAGCGGCGCCCCCAAGGTCCGCGCCTGCGAGGTGATCGCCGAACTCGAACCCGAAACCCGCGGCGCCTACGCCGGCGGCGTCGGCTATTTCGCGCCAGACGGCTCGGTCGACAGCTGCATCGTCCTCAGAACCGGCGTCCTCAAGGACGGCGTGCTCCACGTGCAAGCGGGCGCGGGCATCGTGGCGGACAGCAACCCCGAATACGAACAGCGCGAATGCGAAGCCAAGTCCGGCGCGCTCTTCGCCGCCGCCCGCGAAGCCCTGCGCGTCGCCTCCGAACCCCGCTTCGGCCAGTAAGGTCAATTCCGACATGATCCTCGTCATCGACAACTACGACAGCTTCACCTGGAACCTCGTCCACTATCTCATGGAAATGGGCGCGCAGGTCGAAGTCGTGCGCAACGATGCGATGTCTGCGGGGCAGGCGATCTCCACCGGCGCGCAAGGGTTCCTGATCTCGCCCGGCCCCTGCACGCCCAACGAAGCGGGCATCAGCCTCGATCTCGTCGGCGCGGCGGCGGATGCGGGCGTGCCGCTGCTTGGCGTGTGCCTCGGCCACCAGTCGATCGGCCAGTATTTCGGCGGCCAGGTCGTGCGCGGCGGGCTGATGCACGGCAAGACCTCGCCCGTCACGCATGATGGCTCGGGCCTCTTCGCCGGCCTCCCCTCGCCCTTCACCGCCACGCGCTATCACAGCCTCGTGGTCGAGAACGTGCCCGAAAACCTGATCGTCAACGCAACCTCGGACGACGGCCACGCCATGGGCTTCCGCCACAAGTCGCTCCCGATCCACGGCGTGCAGTTCCACCCCGAATCGATCGCGACCGAGCACGGCCATGCGCTTCTCGCCAACTTCCTCAGGATGTGCGGCATCACCGCGAAGATGCCCACGCACCTCGCAGCATGACCTCGCTACCCGAAGTTGCTCCGACGCCGCTTGACGAAGCGGAAGCCGAGGCCGCGTTTGCCGCGATCCTCGATGGCACCGTGCCGGACGAGAGCATCGCCCCCTTCCTCGTCGCCCTTGCCGAACGCGGCGAAACCGCCCCCGAAATCGCCGGCGCCGCCCGCGCAATGCGCGCCCGCATGATCCCGATCCATGCCCCCGCGGGTGCCATCGACGTCTGTGGCACCGGCGGCGATGGCCACCACACGCTCAACGTCTCGACCGCCGTCAGCCTCGTCGTCGCGGCCTGCGGCGTCCCCGTCGCCAAGCACGGCAACCGCGCCGCCAGCAGCAAGGCGGGCGCTGCGGACACGCTGGAAGCCCTCGGCCTCAATCTCGACCGCGCCGCCGAAACCGCCGAACTCACCCTTGGCGATCTCGGCATCTGCTTCCTCTTCGCGCAGAAGCACCATCCGGCGCTCGGCCGGATAGCACCGATCCGCAAGGCACTCGGCCGCCGCACGATCTTCAACCTGATGGGCCCGCTGGCCAACCCGGCACGCGTTCGCCGCCAGCTCGTCGGGATCGCCCGGCCCGCCTATGTGCCGATCTATGCGGAGGCGATCCGCCGCCTCGGCACCGATCACAGCCTCGTCGTCTCGGGCGACGAAGGGCTCGACGAGCTCAGCCTCGCAGGCGGCAACGAACTTGCCGAAGTGAAGGACGGCAACGTCCTGATGCGCCGCGTCACGCCCGCCGATGCCGGCCTTGCCACCGCGCCGGTCGAAGCGCTGCGCGGCGGCGATCCCGCCTATAATGCCGCCGCGCTGCGCGCGCTGCTGCAAGGCGAACATGGCCCCTACCGCGACGCCGTCCTCTTCAGCTCTGCCGCCGCGCTGATGATCGCGGGCGAAGCGGCCGATTGGCACGAAGGCGTCGAGGAAGCCGCCGAATCCATCGACAAAGGGCTGGCGAATGCCCTCCTCAACTGCTGGATCGCTGCGCTGAAGTAAGGGGGGGGGCTCGCAGAGGCGCAGAGGGAAAGAAGATCGCAGAGAGGCCGGGGTCCAAGGCCAGATCAGCCCTCGATTGCCCAACTCTGCGGCTTCGCCGCTTTCAAAAACTCGCCGCTCTTCCCTTCCTTCTCTGCGTCTCTGCGAGAAACCCCTCTTCCTTCTCAGCCTACAGCCCCCTAAAGCCGCCCCACATGACCGACACCCTCACCACAATCATGGCCACCAAGCGCGAGGAAGTCGCCGCCCGCAAGGCCGCGTCCACGCTCGCCGATCTCGCTGCGCGCGCCAGCCAGCAGACTGCCCCGCGCGGCTTCGAGGCAGCGCTGCGTGCCCGGGCTGAGACCGGTTTTGCCCTCATCGCCGAAATCAAGAAGGCCAGCCCCTCCAAGGGCCTGATCCGCGCCGATTTCGATCCCCCCGCGCACGCCCGCGCCTATGAAGCGGGCGGCGCCACCTGCCTCTCGATCCTCACCGACGCGCCCTATTTCCAGGGCCACGAGGACTACCTCATCGCCGCCCGCGCCGCCTGCGCCCTGCCGGTCCTGCGCAAGGATTTCATGGTCGATCCGTGGCAATGTGCCGAAGCCCGCGCCATCGGGGCCGATGCCATTCTCATCATCGTCGCCGCGCTGGATGATGGCCAGATGGCGGAAATCGAAATGGCCGCGCGCGAACACGGCATGGACGTCCTTGTCGAAGTCCACAATGAGGCCGAAATGGAGCGCGCCGCCCGCCTTCAATCGCGCCTGATCGGCGTCAACAACCGCGATCTCAAGCGCTTCGTTACTGATCTCGGCACCACCGCTCGCCTCGCGCCGCTTGCGCCCGAAGGCACGCTGCTCGTCGCCGAAAGCGGCATCGGCGGGCACGCGGACGTGCTGACGCTCGCAGCAGCAGGCGCCAAGGCCTTCCTCGTCGGCGAAAGCCTGATGCGCCATGATGACGTGACCGCCGCCACCCGCGCGCTGCTCGGTGCCTGAAGGCCCGCTCAAGCTGTTCTTCGACGGCGGCTGCCGCCCCAACCCCGGCATGATGGAAACCGCCGTCGCCGCGCGGGGGCAGGTCTGGCACCGCCCTGCCATCGGGCATGGCACCAACGACGAGGCTGAATGGCAGGCCCTGCTCGACGCGATGGACGTCGCCAGCCAGCTTGGCGCGACAGATATCGTCCTCCTCGGCGATTCCGCGCTGGTTGTTGCGCAGGCAAGCGGCACACTGAAGCCCCGCCCCGCTTTCGCAGGCTTCCATGCCCGCTTTCAGGAACAGTCCGCGCGCTTCACCCGTATACGCGTCCGGCGGATCAAACGCGCGCAGAACCTCGCCGGAATCGCTCTCGCAAAGGCATGGCCCCGATGACGACACGCATGAAAACACTGGGCCTGATCGGCGGGATGAGCTGGGAAAGCACGTCCGAATACTACCGCATGATCAATCAGGGCGTGCGTGACCGGCTGGGGCCCAAGGCCTCCGCCCGGCTGGCGCTGTGGTCGTTCGATTTTGCCGAGATCGCGGCGTTGCAGGCGGCGGGCGAATGGCACGCGCTCGATGCGCTGATGGTCGATGCCGCCCGCCGTCTCGAGGCCGCGGGCGCCGAACTGCTCCTGATCTGCACCAATTCCGTGCATAAGTCCGCCCCCGCCATTGAGGCCGCATGCGCGCTGCCGCTGCTCCACATCGTCGATCCCTGCGCTGCGGCGCTCAAGGCCGATGGGCATGCAAAGGTCGGCCTCCTCGGCACGGCCTTCACCATGGAACAGAGCTTCTACCGCGCGCGCCTCGAAGAGCAGCACGGTCTTGAAGTGCTGATCCCCGAAGCAGACGACCGCGCCGAGGTCCACCGCGTGATCTACGAGGAACTTGTCGCCGGCCGCATCGAGCCTGCCTCACGCGAAGCCTATCGCGGCGTCATTGCGCGCCTTGCCGCACGCGGCGCGACCGCCATCATCCTCGGCTGCACCGAAATCATGCTTCTCATCGGCCCCGAGGACAGCCCGGTGCCGCTCTACGACACGACCCGCCTTCATGCCGAAGCTGCCGTCATGCTGGCGCTGGCCTGACGTTTTTGCGTCTGTCCTACTCCGCGCCACTATGGCATCACCGCCGCATGAAACCGCGCATTTCCATGGCTCCTGAAGCTGCCACTGGCCCTGCATCTCCGGCTCCCGAGTTTTCGCTCAGGACTGTGTCAACTGTGTCAACCTGTTGGATTTCACGCCCGTGAGCGAACTCACCCACCTCGATGCGCAAGGCCGTGCGCGCATGGTCGACGTCGGCGGCAAGGCCGAGACTCAGCGCGTCGCCATCGCCCTCGGGCGCATCCGCATGAACGCCGCCACGCTCGCCGCGCTGCGTGATGGCAAGACGCCCAAAGGCGACGTCCTCGCCGTGGCGCGCATCGCCGGGATCATGGCGGCAAAACGCACCGCCGAGTTGATTCCGCTCTGCCACCCGCTCGCGCTCGATGCCGTCAGCGTCGAATTTGCCTTCGTGGAAGACGGCGTCGAGGCCCGCGCCACCGCCTCGCTCACCGGCCGCACCGGGGTCGAAATGGAAGCGCTGACCGCCGTCTCCGTGGCGCTCCTCACCGTCTACGACATGGCCAAGGCCATCGACAAAGCCATGGTGATCGACGGCGTGCGCCTGATCGAAAAGCGCGGCGGCAAATCGGGCGACTGGCGCGCGCCATGAGCGAACTGCAAACCCCTGCTCGCCCCAACCCGCCGCTACCGCTCGAGGAAGCGCAGCGCCGCCTGATGGCGATTGCCCCGGTGCTGCCGATCGAGCACCGCGGCACCGCCGATTGCCTCGGCTTCCACCTTGCCGAGCCGCTGACCGCGCTGCGCACCCAGCCTGCCGCCGATGTCTCTGCGATGGACGGCTACGCCCTGCGCGCCGCCGATCTGCCCGGCCCCTGGCGCGTGATCGGCGAGAGCGCAGCCGGACGGCCTTTCAGCGGCGTGGTCGGCCCCGGCGAAGCGGCCCGCATCAGCACCGGCGCGCTTGTCCCCGCCGGTGCGGACATGGTCCTCATTCAGGAAGATGCCGCGCGCGAAGGCGACAGCCTGACCCTCACCGGCACGCCGCCAGAGCCCCCCGCCCGCCATATCCGCCCAGCTGGCATGGATTTCCGCCGCGGCGATGTGCTGATGGCCCCCGGCACGAAGATCGGTGCCGCGCAGATCGCGCTCGCACTCACCGCAGGCCACGCGCATCTGCCCGTCCGCCGTCAGCTCCATCTTGCGGTGATCGACGGCGGTGACGAGCTTGCCGCGCCCGGCGCCGAACTTGCAGACCATCAGCTTCCCGCCAGCAACAGCGCGATGCTCGCTGCGCTCGCCACACAGCCCGCCGTGCGCATCACCCGGATCGGACCCGTGCCGGACCGCCTCGAAGCCCTGAAGGCCGCGTTCGATTCCGCGCGCGATGCGGATGTCATCGTCACCAGCGGCGGCGCTTCGGTCGGCGATCACGATCTCGTCCGCCCGGCGCTGGCTGAACTCGGCGCTGAGCTTGCCTTCTGGCGCGTCGCGATCAAGCCGGGCAAACCGCTTCTCGTCGCGCGGCGCAGCGCGCAGATCATTCTCGGCCTGCCCGGCAACCCCGCCGCCGCTTTCGTCACCGGTTTCCTGTTCCTTCTGCCGGTCATCCGCGCCGCGCTCGGTGCGGGCAGCCCGATGCCGCGCCCGATCCCCGCCGCACTCAAGGAAGCCATGCCGGCGGGCGGCAGCCGCATGGAGTTCCTGCGCGCGGTATGGGACAGCGGCGAAGTCTCGCTCGATGGCTTGCAAGACAGCGGCGCGCTTTCCTCGCTTGCTCGCGCCAACGCCCTTGTCGTGCGCCCAGCGAACGAACCCGAAACGCCCGCAGGTAAGTTTGTTCCTGTATACCTGCTGTAAAGGCACGGAATTGCTTGACGGCTAATATTTCGTTGCTTATTCGTTCCGCATTCGTTCACTAGATGGGAGTGCGCACGGATGCTCACGCGCAAGCAGCATGAACTGCTGACCTTCATTCAGACCCGCCTTGAAGATTCCGGCATCTCCCCCTCGTTCGAGGAAATGAAGGAAGCGCTCGATCTCAAGTCGAAGTCGGGCGTCCACCGGCTGATTTCGGCGCTGGAAGAGCGCGGCTTCATCCGCCGCCTGCCCAACCGCGCCCGCGCGCTTGAAGTGATACGGGATAGCGACGCCGGCGGTGCCAAGCCCGCCAGCCGCGCCGCAGCCAGTGCGCCCAGCGCGCTCGCCCCGCTGCGCAGCCCGGCCCCGGCGCGCGAACCCGCCAACGACGTGATCGAGATCCCGCTCCACGGCCGCATCGCGGCGGGCGTTCCGATCGAGGCCCTCGAAGGCACCTCCACTCTCCCCGTCCCTGCGGCGCTGCTCGGCTCGGGCGAGCACTATGCGCTCGAGGTTTCGGGCGATTCGATGGTCGAGGCCGGCATTCTCGATGGCGACTACGCCCTCGTGCGCCGCACCGACACCGCGCGCGATGGCGAGATTGTCGTCGCCCTCGTCCGCGGCGAGGAAGCGACACTGAAGTACCTGCGGCGCGAGCGCGGCATGGTCCGGCTTGATCCCGCCAACGCGGCCTACGATCCGCAGTACTACCAGCCGCACGAGGTTCAGGTTCAGGGCAAGCTCGCAGGGCTCCTGCGCCGCTATCACTGAACCGGTTTAGGGCCCGGCTCTCCGCTAGCGGTGGAAGCCGGACCTGCCTGCCGAGCGCGAGGCTGCCAGGGCGGCGGACGGCGGAACCAGCCGTGCTCCCCCTGTGTCTCCGCCACGCTGCGCACCCGGCCCGAGACGAGATCGATGGCGAGCCCGCCCGTCTGGCGCAGCAGCGCCCGGTCGGCCTTCAGAAGACGCGGCTTGCAAGCAGCCGGCAAGCGCCTGTCCGCCACCACGATATCGGCGCGCTGGCAGGCGGCTGCGAGCACCGGAATCGCCACCAGATCCTTGCCCCGCGCCATCAGCAGATCAAACCGCCGCCCGCCGCGCACCAGCGAGATGGCACAGAAATCGGGATTGCAACGCGCGCCCTTCCAGTCCTCCAGCACCACCGCATCACCCGTCATCCCGGCGTTTTCGAGCAGCGCGGTGCGGGTATAGCTTTCCTCCCGCACCGCCCGCAGCACGAGGAGATCGGGCCCCTCTCCGGTGATCCCCACATGGTGCCCATCACCCGAGATCAGCACGTCCGGCGTGCGCGTCAGCATGAGTGCGGCCACGCCCAGCGCGATCGGCGCGAAGCCCCACAACCGCACCCGCCCGCTCCACAGCGCGAGCCACAGCAGCCCGCTCACGAACAGTGCGAAGGTTCCCCCCGTCATCCCCGGCATCATCGTCACCGCACCGGGCTGGCCCGCCACGAGATGCGCCAGCCACAGCAGCAGTTCGAGTGACTTGCCCACCGCCCACCATGCGGGCGCGCCCAACCCGAACAGATCGAGCGCGAGGGCCAGCGCGATCAGCGGCATCGTCAGCACCGTCGTCAGCGGGATCGCGATCACATTGGCCGCCGCGCCATAGATGCCGGCGCGGTGGAAGTGGAACAGGCTGATCGGCATGAGCGCGATCTCGATCACCAGGCCCGTCATCAGCAGCATCGCCAGATGCCGTCCGAGCCGCGCCAGACTCCCCTCGTGACTATGCGAGAGGAAGGCTTTCGCCGGCGCCGAGGTGCTGAACGCCACAATGGCAATCACCGAGGCAAAGCTCATCTGGAAGCTCGGCCCCAGCACCGCCTCCGGCCAGAGCAGCATGACGATGACCGCCGCGGTCGCCAGAAGCCGCAGTGAAAGCGGATCGCGGCCCAGCGCCAGTGCGGCAAGGACCAGCAGCGAACCCGCAACCGAGCGGACTGTCGGCACTTCGGCACCGGTCAGCAGCGTGTAGAAGAGGCCGACCCCGGCACCGACACCGGCCGCGAGCAGCGGCAACCTCACACGCAGCGCGATGAACGGGAACAGCGCCAACAGCCGGATCGTCAGGAAATAGGCGCCCGCGATCACCGCGCTCACATGCAGGCCGCTGATCGAGAGCAAGTGCGTAAGGCCCGCATCGCGCATCGCTTCCTCGTCATCCTGCGCGATCGCGCCGCGGTCGCCGCTCGCGAAAGCCGCCGCGATCGTGCCCGGGGAGCCGGACAGCTGCGCGCGGACATGATCGGCCAGCCGCTGCTGCCATTGCCTCAGCGACCAGCCTTCCTGCGCCGGGGCGACAAGGGTGACGGGTCCGACGACGTTGCCGGTCGCGGCAAGGCCCTGAAACCACGCGGCGCGCGCAAAATCGTAGGCCCCAGGAAGCATCGGCGGCGCGGGCGGCATGAGCCGGGCGCGCAGGCGAACCTGAGCGCCCTCGACAAGTCCGGGCTGATCATTCTCGTCCGGCAGGTTGAGCCGCACCTGCAACGGCTCGCCATGGCCTTCAACCTGCGCCCTGATCAGCAGGCGCACCCGATCACGCGCGCCCTCCACTTGCCGGTCGAGAACGCGGCCCTCGATCATCACGACTTCGGGCCGCGCGATTCCCGGCTCGCCCACCACCACCGACTTGGTCCAGATGACGGCGCAACCAGCCGCGAGCATTGCCGACATGCCGATCAGCGCCGCGCGAAGGTGGCCAAGATCGCCGTCCGAATCGATCAGCAAGCCGCCCACGGCCACCGCACCGCACAATGCAAGGAAGCCCGCCCATTGCCACGGCCCCGCAAGCACGGCCCAGCAAGCGATTCCAACGCCGAAGGCCACTGCCAGCCATGGCCCGCGCTCGAACGGACGGCTGCCAAGGAACGCCTCAATGGTGCGGTGCATGCTGGACAAGGCGGCGAGTTTGTCCCAGAGGCTTGTCCGCCGTGATGATGGTTCACCAAGGGGTTGGGCCAAAATCGGCGACATGACCGGATTAGGAAGGATCGCGCCCCCAATGGCAAGCGCCAGTGACACCGTTTCTGCAGGATCAGGCGCGGGCGCTGCTGCTGTACGCAAGGGCGTGGTAACCCGCTTCGCTCCCTCGCCCACCGGCTATCTGCACATAGGCGGCGCACGCACCGCGCTGTTCAATTGGCTCTTTGCGCGCCACCACGGCGGCACCTACCTGCTGCGGATCGAGGATACCGACCGCGCGCGCTCGACCGAACCCGCCATCGAGGCGATCTTCGATGGTCTCAACTGGCTGGGCCTCGGCGGTGACGAGGAACCGGTGTTCCAGTTCGCGCGTTCGGAGCGCCACGCCGAGATCGCGTACAAGCTGCTTGAAGCGGGCCACGCCTATCGCTGCTACCTCACGCAGGAAGAGCTGGCCGCCCGCCGCGCCGCTGCGCAGGCCGAGCGCCGTCCCTTCCGCATCGAGAGCGAATGGCGCGATGCCGATCCTGCGGCCTGGCCCGAAGGCCAGCCCTGGGTCGTCCGCATCAAGGCGCCGCGCGATGGCGCCACGACCATCGACGATCTTGTGCAGGGTCCGATCACCGTCCAGAACGTGGAGATCGACGACTACGTCATCCTCCGCAGCGACGGCACGCCGACCTACATGCTCGCGGTGGTGGTGGATGACCACGACATGGGCGTGACGCACGTGATCCGCGGCGACGACCACATCAACAACGCGTTCCGCCAGCTTGTCATCATTCGCGCCATGCAGGCGGTCGAGGGTTCCGGCTGGGACGACCCCGCCTATGCCCATATCCCGCTGATCCACGGCGCGGACGGGGCGAAGCTTTCGAAGCGCCACGGCGCACTGGGCGTCGATGCCTATCGCGACGAACTGGGGCTGCTGCCCGAAGCCGTGTTCAACTACCTGCTCCGGCTCGGCTGGGGCCACGGTGATGCCGAAATCATCAGCCGTGACGAGGCAGTCGCGTGGTTCGAGATCGGCGATGTCGGCAAGGGCGCCGCACGGTTCGATCTCAAGAAGCTGCAGAGCTTCAACGGTCACTACATCCGCGAGGCGGGCGATGCGCGGCTGGCAGCGCTGGTGGCACCGCGCCTTGGCGGGCTGGGCGATGCGGGCCTTGCCCTGCTGACCGAGGCGATGCCTGTGCTGAAGGTGCGCGCGGCAGACCTCAACGAGCTTGCAGCCGGTGCGCGCTTCCTTTTTGCGACGCGCCCGCTGGCGCTCGACGAGAAGGCGGCCGGCTTGCTGACCGACGATGCACGCGCGCTGCTGGCCGCGATGGCCGAGCGGCTGGCGAACGAGGACTGGACGGCCGCGCCGCTCGAAGCGTCGCTCAAGGCGATGGCCGAGGAACGCGGGCTCGGTCTTGGCAAGCTGGCGCAGCCGCTGCGCGCGGCGCTGACCGGCACGACTACCTCGCCCGGCATTTTCGACGTACTGGTACTTCTGGGACGAGACGAGTCGCTCGCCCGGATCGCGGATCAGGCTACGTCGGCTACGTGATGTAACTTTCCGGGCCCCGGCCCGAACCCAACCCAGCCGGCAGACAGCCGCTATAGAAGAGCAGACAGGAGGGTAGATCGTGAGCGACAACCAGGCGACCCTGAATGATGGCGACAAGACCATCACCATGCCGATCAAGAGCGGCTCGATCGGGCCCGATGTCATCGACATTCGCAAGCTCTATGCCGAGACCGGCAAGTTCACCTACGACCCCGGCTTCACCAGCACGGCAAGCTGCGACAGCGCGCTGACCTATATCGACGGCGACGAGGGCGTGCTGCTCCACCGCGGCTATCCCATCGGCCAGCT